>JAFECO010000034.1 GCA_018242085.1 Pseudomonadota bacterium | reverse complement strand
CTCCTTGCGCAGGGCGAACAGAATGTCGTTCCAGCGCAGCGCCACGCCGTACGCCCAGTCCCCCGCATGGGCCAGCCATTTGGCGCAGGCGATGACGCCATCGAAGCGATCGCCATGCAGCACCAAAAGGCGCTTGCCGTCGGCGGTTTCGTGGATGGTTTCGCCCGCCACCTCGATCCCGGCGAAAAGCCGTCCGGCATAGGCGCGGGCGAATTCGTCATGGTTGCCGGGCACGAAGATCACGCGCGTGCCGGCATCGGCCTTGGCGAGAATTTCCGCCACCACGCGGCTTTGCGCTTCGTTCCAGTACCAGCGGCGCTTGAGCTGCCAGCCGTCGATGATGTCGCCGACCAGAAACAGGGTGCCGCATTCATTGTGCGCCAGAAAGTCGGCCAGCGCTTCGGCCTTGCAGCCTCGCGTGCCCAGATGGGTGTCGGAAATGAAAATGGTGCGATGGCTGCGGCGCGGCCTGATGGTGGGCGCGGTTCGCGCCCGCGCGGTGGCGAAGCTGGCGCCGGCGGCTTCAAACCAGGCATCCGGTCCCGGCGGCGTCTTCAGAAAGGATCGGGCCATTGGAGGTCTCCCCCTTTTCGTCCGGGTACGGCGGATTGCGTCCGGATGGGGGCCAAGTAGCTGAGCCGCACGAATCTTTTGTTGCGGGCGCAAGACGGACCCATGAATCCGCAGGGCCTGGGCAGGCCGGGTCTATTTTTGCCCATTATTGCGCCGCACAATTGCCCTGGTTAAGGACGGTTGGCGCAAAACCCGGCGTGGATCCTGTAAAATCTCTTGATTTTGCTGGGAAAATGCAAACCCGCTCTGCGTTTTTGCACTTGCTGCGGAAACCAAGTTCCCTTATTTTGTTGCAGCGCGGTATCGCGGGTCCGCCCTGCGAAGCCGCCGCCCTTTCTGGGCGTTTCCTCCCTGAACTTGGCCGCTTCCTCCCCCGGAAGCGGCCTTTTTTCTTCGGCGCGGGTCTTTTCGTCCCTGGCGTTGTCGCGTGGGGGCACGCGTTGGCCGGCCGCTCGCCTAAGCTCGCGGCGTTCGCCGCTCTCGCACGTCCACTGGACGTGCTCGTGAAACGCGGCTCACTCTGCAGCCAGTGGGATGTTGCGGCCACCCAGAAGCGACGGGTCGATGGCGGTGAGGCGGGCCAGGGATTCGGTCAGGCGTTTTTTCAACGCCTCGAAGCCCGGTTTGCGCTGGATGCGGTCTTCGTCGAGATACAGCGCCCGGTTGATTTCGATCTGCAGGCCGAACAGGCCCGCGCTGCCCCGGCCATACAGCATGGTGGTGTAGCCCCCCGCATAGGGCGCGTTTCGCGCGATCGAAAAACGCCCGCCGACAAAGGCGTTTTCGGCCCAGCCGGTGAGGAGCGGCGGCGACGACGCGCCATAGCGGTCGCCCAGCACGATGTCGGGCACCGACAGCGCGGACGGCATGGAATGGCAATCCACCACCACGGCCACGCCGAAACGCTTGCGGGTTTCTTCGGCCAATGCCGCCAGCGCCGCGTGATAGGGCTTGTAGAGCCGCGACAGCCGCAGCTGTGCTTCATGCGGGGCGAGCTTGCGGGCATAGATCTCCGCGCCGTCGCGCACGATGCGGGGAATGACACCCAGGCCCGCCGAGACGCGGGGCGTGGGCGTGTCCACGGGAATTTCCAGGGCCGCATCGAACATGGCGGCATCGATCTCGCTGGCGGAACGATTGACGTCGCAATAGGCCCTGGGGAAGGCAGCGGCGATCAGGGGCGCGCCCATGGCGGCGACCCCGGCGAACAATTCATCCACGAAGGCGTCTTCGGACCGGCGCAAGGTGAGGGGGTCGAGCCGGCTTTCGGCGATCAGCCGGTCCGGATAATGCCGTCCGGAATGGCCCGACGCGAAGACGAAAGGCAGGGTTTGGACGGCTGGCCTGAGGACCCGGAACGGCTCCGCCAGCAGCAAATCCAGGGTCGAATCGCCCGGCGCGGGGGATTCGCTGTCGGGGCCGGAAGGCGGGGGCGCCATGGCGGGGCTCGTCAAAGGTTAAGGCAGGGAGCCTAAGCCAGACCGTCTTTCATGCCTAGCAGGGCTTGTTTACCGATTCCCGGATATGGTTTTTACTGGGCACGGACAAGGGCTTGGGCAGGCATGGCGCATATCCTTCTGGCGGAAGACGACGAATCCCTGCGCAAATTCCTGGCGGCGGCGCTGGTGAAGGCCGGCCATGCCGTAACGGATTTCGGCGATGGCGGCGATGCGTTCGAATGCCTGAAAGACTTCAACTTCGATCTGCTCCTCACCGATATCGTGATGCCCGGCATGGACGGGATCGAACTGGCCAAGCGGGCCGTGGAAATGAACGGCGCGCTTAAAATCATGTTCATCACCGGGTTCGCCGCCGTGGCCCTGCATCCGGCCTCGGACGCGCCCAAACAGGCCAAGGTTCTGTCCAAACCGTTCCATTTGCGGGAAATCGTGGCCGAAGTGGACCGGATGATCGCGGCCTGAAACCGGGCGCTTTTCTTTGGCGGCGAGGGCGGCTATAGAGGCCCCCCGCCGGGGCCATACCCGGCGATGGTACGGGCGGTTAGCTCAGCGGGAGAGCACTACCTTGACATGGTAGGGGCCATAGGTTCGATCCCTATACCGCCCACCATTTTCTTCCATGATTTGTGCGGCCTTTTGGTCCGTGGCCGCGAGAATTTCGTGGGAATTCGGGCCGGCCAGCTTCAATGGATTTTACGCCCAGACATCCGGGACCATGATTGCATCAGCCGGATGTTCCGGGTGATGGGCTCGCTCCCGCCTCTGGCTGGCTCGGACGCGAAATCCGGCCATTTCGCCAAGACCAGTTTCTTTCCGGATGATACCGACGGTCAGCTCCGCATGGGCGCCGGTCAGATCGGGAATTACTCAAAATGAGGCATTTTCGCCGTCACATGCTGGCGGATAATGCCGAGCTACGTGCATATTCGCCAACCATAAGCCGGCTTATCGATAACGGGAGAGTCGCACTCTGAATAATGCAAATGAGGGCATTCTTCACGCCCGTGTCGGAGTGCACTTTTCCGCCCCGCCTTATGTCTTGGACAAATTCGGAGTGGTCATCGCGGCAACCTTTTACTTGATACGATCATTTGCCCGAATGAGCGCGTTCGGCCGAGGCGATATAAAAAAGGCCATTATTTTTCATACCATCTGGTCCAGCAATGTCCGCCGATTGACCTTGAGTTACGACAATGGGCGCTATGACAGGGGCGAGGATCCCCCGCCCGCCCATCTGCTGCAGCCCATCAGCACCTTGGCAATCGCCGCGGCGATGCGCATGCCGTATGAGAGCGTGCGGCGGAAGGTGAACATGCTGAAGCGCGAAGGTCTTTGCCAAATACA
Organism: Pseudomonadota bacterium; assembly: GCA_018242085.1. GTDB lineage: Bacteria > Pseudomonadota > Alphaproteobacteria > Micropepsales > Micropepsaceae > Rhizomicrobium. Next base: position 6,618 of record JAFECO010000034.1, on the reverse strand, counting down.
GCAAAGTGCCGGCGTGTTGATCGACGTGAAATTTGTCGATCAGCTTTTGTCTCAATCGTCTCTCAGGCGAGACTGGCTGCAAAGCCTGGATCAGTTGATCGCCGATATATCCAATTTGGGCTTTGATTTCTCGCGGCTGCCACATTCTTCAAGCGGCGCTTGCCCGATACAGATGCGCGCGGTGATCCGCATTGTCGGCGAATTGGACATGCAGCTTTTCGATATCTTCGCGCAGCTGGATGACGCTGACCTACTGGAGTGGTTCATTATCTTTACGGTGTGGGACTTCAATATTGGCGACTATTATAGAGCGCGCATTGCGGATCCCGAGATGGGCGCCGCACCTGACGTGGAACGCCGTCCTATCAGCGTCCGCAAATTGGCCGCACGAATTGCGATGCCGGAAGAAACCACTCGCCGCCATCTGAACGCACTAATAGAGCGCGGGTTGCTGGTCCGTCCGAAGGGGCGGGGCGTGATTGTATCGTCCAAGCTCTGGAGCGATGAGCGTCACCATGACGCGAGCCGGCGTATTTGCATTCAGATCGCGCGCGCAATGGCGGAATTGGCCCGCCAAGGCGCCAACATTTTTCCCAAATCCTCCAAAACGGGGCGGCGGCGCAGCTTTTCCGATGGTGCCTCTCCAGTGCCTGGCGAAGCGCAAGGTCGCGGCTGAGTTACTCAATCTGGGGCGGTGATAATGCGCAACAAAGTCATGTGCGATATTCTGCGTCTTGATGATCTGAGTTGGGGGAGAGCCTGTCGGAATTGGCGTTATCCGCTTTCGAGGGGGCGATCAGGTCACCTGCCTTGAGGACAATAGCGGCCCACTGGATTTCGATCCGGGCCGATCAGCCCATACCATCCTGGTCTGGTTTAAGGCCCGCAGAAATTGCTCCGCACTTGCCCATTGTTTGGTCCTATCATTTTGATCGGGCAACGGGTGAATTTTCGGGCCGGCTCGCGGGCGAGCGAATCGGCAAGCATCTGAAGACGTCGTTCAAAGGCGCGCGCCTTGCCGATCTCCATTCGCCGGAGACAAGCGCGTGGGTGAACCGCTTGTGCTTCATGGTTGCGACAAAGCCGGCGCTTTACGCTTATTCCGGAGATATTTTTGAAAAAGATGGGCGCCGCTTTCCAGGGGAGCGCATAACCATGCCGCTCTCGTCCAACGGACAAGATTGCGATGGCGTATTGGGCGCCACCGATTGTCCACACCTCTGGGGTGATCGGGCACTATTTCTGCCGCCGGTCCCGGCTGCGGAACGCTGGTTCTTGCTTGGGTGAACGAGCGCCAGCTCGGCGCCTTCATCGCGAAGCGTTTGGGGCCAGGGCATTCCATAGAAGGGCCGCCAGCCAACCCATGATCGTGCCCACAAGGAAAACGAATCCGATCAGGATGGCGGCTCGCGCTGCCTCAAACGGCTCGATACGGTATGGGGGCGTGATGAAGTGCGCCCAGAAAACGAAATCCACCAATTTCTGAGCCCAGCCCAGCGCCACCAGGAATGCCCAGCCGGCATGGAATGCCGCCAGGAAAAGGCCAAAAATCAGACCGGTACGCATGGGATCAATTTGCATCGAAAAATCTCCCTCTTCGTACTTGCAACCGAATCCAAGATTCTACTTTTTCAAGCTGAGGATATATTCGGATACGTCCGCGATTTCCCGCTGGGTCAGATTGTAGTCCGGCATCCGGGCATGAGGCGTGCTCAGAAAGACCCGCAAGGATGCCGCCGTTGTCGAGGACATGTTGGCGACGGCGGGGAAGGATGGGATCGCGTCGGACCGTCCGAATGGAGGCGATATGCCGTCGATATCATGGCAGCCGGCGCACCAGGTTTTCGCGATCAACTCGCCATTGGCGCGATTTTGGGCCAGGCATGGCGACGTGGCGGCGGCCAGGATCGCACAGAAAAGAAGCGGCACGAGACGCTGCATGGAGCGCGGCATGTTCCGAAACCTTTCGATTTGGGGCTTATGCGTCTTCCTTGCGGCCCATCGTCAATTTAAGCGCCCGGCGCCAGAAGCACATGATCTGGATCAAAAGCCTCGTTTCCGGCGCCGGCGCACGGATGGCGCCCAGGCATGCCGGCCTGGCGCGTTGATTTCGGGCAATCTCTTTCCCGCATCCCAATTTGATGGCGATCAATCCGCGCGGTTCCATGGCGCGTAGAGTTATATTTGCAGGCTGCCGCGAGATTTTTGGATCCTGGCGGCTCGATGGAGGCGACAATGGTCCGCAGCGTGCTGGACGATCGTCACATACGTCCCGACGAGTTGCTGGTCGGCCCACTGGGTTTGCCCGGATTGCTCTACCGGCCCAAGGACCCGTTTGCATTGGTGATCTTCGCGCACGGCAGCGGTTCCAGCCGCCACAGCGTTCGCAATCGCCAAGTTGCCGAGGCGCTGGCGCGACAGGGAATGGCGACATTGCTCTTCGATCTGCTGCGCCCGGAGGAGGAGGCGGCCAATGCAAGGGCCAAGGTCTTCGACATCGGCTTTCTCGCCCAGAGGCTTGAAGAAGCGATCGGCGAGGCGGACCGGTTTGTCGATGATCCCGCGACCCCGGTCGGATTGTTCGGAGCCAGCACCGGAGCCGCGGCCGCTCTGGTGGCGGGCGCCAGCCTGGGAAGCAAGATCGCCGCCATTGTCTGCCGCGGCGGCAGGCCCGATTTGGCCGGGGCCGCATTGCCCAAGGTAACGGCGCCCACGCTCCTGATCGTCGGCGGCGAAGATCGCGATGTTCTGGATTTGAACCGCCAGGCGCAGCGCCGTCTCAGGAACCTGAATGCTCTCGAAGTCATTCCCGGCGCCAGCCATCTTTTCCCGGAGGCCGGAGCGATGGAACGGGTTGTCGCGCTAACTTTGGACTGGTTCGAGCGTTACTTAAGCAAGAACCCGGTGTGATCATGTTCGAGAATCGCCGCGATGCGGGACGGAAACTGGCGAACGCCCTCAAAGGCTATCGGCACAAGGACTGCGTGGTTCTGGCCTTGCCGCGGGGCGGTGTTCCGGTCGCCGCCGAAGTTGCGCGCGTGCTCGATGCGCCGCTGGATCTTCTGCTGGTGCGCAAAATCGGCGCCCCCGGCCAGCCGGAACTGGCGATCGGGTCCGTGATCGACGGGGGTGAACCGATCGTCATTCGCGATGGCAGGATGATCCAGCTGACCGGCACAAGCGAAACACAGTTCGACCGCATCTGCGCGCACGAGCTGGAAGAAATCGAGCGGCGGCGGAAATTATATCTGGGTGGCCGCAAACCGGAGCCGCTGACCGGAAGGACCGTCATTGTCATCGATGACGGCCTGGCCACCGGCAACACCATGCGCGCCGGCCTGGAGGCGGTGCGTCAACGCAATCCGAACCATGTGGTGATGGCCGTGCCCGTCGCGCCGCCCGAAACGCTTGAGACTTTCCATCATCTCGCCGACGAGATCGTCTGCCTTGAAAGGCCGAAGCGGTTCGCCGCCGTCGGCTATCACTATAACGACTTCCGGCAGACGGAAGACGAGGAAGTGATCCGCTTGCTGGGCGAGTGCGACGCGGCCCGCAAGGCGATGACGCCCCGCAGTCCCGTGCCATGACCAGAACGACCGCCCAGACCTTGCCGCCGGACGACCGCAAAATCATCGCCGCGCTTGCGCTTGCGGCCGAAGACCTGCCGCCGCCGGAGCATGCCGAGAGTTTTGGCGCGGCCTTTGCGCGGTTTGGCGATGCGGATCTGGTGCTGCTGGGCGAGGCAACCCACGGCACCAGTGAATTCTACCGGGCGCGGGCCGCCATCACGCGCCACCTGATCCGCAATCACGGATTCAATATTGTCGCGGTGGAAGCGGACTGGCCGGATGCGCAGCGCGTCGACCGCTATGTCCGCCACCGGGACCCGGAGCCGTCGCGCGGTGCGGCCTTCTCGCGCTTTCCGAGCTGGATGTGGCGCAATGTCGAAATCCTGGAATTCGCCGATTGGCTTCGTGCGGAGAATGGCAACCGGCCGGAGGCCGGGCGGATCGAGTTCCGCGGCCTGGATATCTACAGCCTGTCGGGCTCCATCGCGGCGGTGCTGGACTATCTCGATCATGTGGACGCCGATGCCGCCCGCATGGCGCGCCGGCGCTATGGCTGCCTGACGCCGTGGCAGGATGAACCCGCGCAATATGGCCGGTTCGCGCTTCAAGGCGGCGAGACGTGCGAGCAGGAAGTGACCCAGCAACTGATCGCGCTATTGAAGAAGCGCCTGACTTACGCGGCGATGGACGGCGAACATTTCTTCAGCGCCGCCCAGAATGCGCGCATCGTGCGGACCGCCGAGCAATATTATCGCGTCATGTATCATGGCTCGCGCGATTCCTGGAATCTGCGCGACCGGCACATGTTCGAGACGCTGCAATCGCTTTTGGCGCACCGGCCGGCAGGAAAGGCGATCGTGTGGGCGCATAATTCCCATATCGGAAATGCGGCGGCGACGTCGATGGGATGGGAAGGCGAATTCAATATCGGCGAGCTGTGCCGGGCCGCATTCGGCCATGGCATGGTGGCGATCGGATTTGGCACGGATCGGGGAACGGTCGCGGCCGCGTCGGATTGGGACTCTCCCATGGACGTGAAATCGGTCCTGCCGGCGCGGGAAGACAGTTTCGAATATCTCTTCCGGCGGGCCGGGCACGCGCGCGCGCTGTTCGATTGGCGAAACCGGCCGGACCTTCAAGCGCTCCTGGCCGAGCCGCGCCTCGAACGCGCCATTGGCGTTGTCTACCGCCCGGATACGGAATTGCTGAGCCATTATTTCCGCGCGGTGCTGAGCGACCAGTTCGACGCCATGATCTGGTTTGAGGCCAGCCGGGCCGTCACGCCGCTCGGGCCGGAGCACATCGCGGGCCGGCCGGAGACCTATCCTTTCGGGCTTTGACGTCCGGCCGCCGGCGGAACTGGGCGCCCCGTCCGGCGCCAGCCTTGCGCCAAATCAATGGGGAACCGCGCCTATCGGCCTAATTTTCCAGCGATTTTGGCGATAAGGTTCCTGTAGGCAGCCCTTTTCAGCGAAAGGAGCGATGCATGAAGTCCTCCACAATCTGCCGGGCGTTCGTCCTGGTTTCGCTCGGGTGTTTCGCAAGCCCGGCCGGGGCGGCAGAGGCGCTGGTTCCGGATATGCCAACGCAAATCGGCGGGATCACCATGGTCTGTACCGGCGTCAGCCTGGATGCGCGCCAGGATCCGCGCTGGACCGCGTATGCGCTGAAAATCGAGTTCGCCGGGCCGGGCGGTCAATATATCGGGGACGAAACCGTTTCCCTCCGGCGCGGCGCCACCGAGCTGGTCCATGTTTCCTGCCCAGGGCCCTGGCTCCTTTTGCAATTGCCGGCGGGGCGATACCAGGTGTCGGCGGAAGCGGAAGGCCAAACCGCGGCATCCGCGGCTTTTGTGCCCAAGGAAGGCCAGGGCCGGATCATCCTGCGGTTTGCCGGGACCCGCCCGGGCGAGTGACCCGCCATCTGATTTGAATCAAGGATTGTCTTGGGATCGCCGCTCAAACTTGCCGAAGGCATGAATGGAGGTATCGCAATGACCATGGAAAAGCCCCGCAAGGATTCACTTCTGCAGCAGGATGTCATGGACGAGCTGGATTTCGAGCCCAGCGTCAATGCGGCTCATATCGGCGTGACCGCGAAAAATGGCGTCATCACTCTTACCGGCCATGTCGGCAGCTATGCGGAGAAAATCGCGGCCGAAGATGCGGCAAGGCGCGTGAGCGGCGTGCATGCGATCGCCCAGGAAATCGAGGTTCGCTATCCGAGCGACAAGAAGACATCGGACGACGAGATCGCGGCCAGGGCGCTTAGCGTCCTGAAATGGAATGCCGTCGTTCCCTACGACGCCGTGCAAGTCAAGGTCCAGGATGGCTGGGTGACGCTGCTTGGCGCGGTGGATTGGCAGTTCCAGCGCGTGGCCGCCGAAAGCGGCATCCGCAGGCTGTCGGGCGTGGCGGGCGTCCTGAACGAAATCACGCTCAAGCCCGGGGTGAATTCGGGCGATGTCAAGCGCAAGATCGAAGACGCGCTCAAGCGAAGCGCCGAGATCGAGGCGGCCTCCATTCGTGTCTCCGCGCTGGGCAATGGGAAAGTCGCGCTCGAAGGAAAAGTGCATGACTGGCAGGAGCGGGATGCCGTCAAGCGGGCAGCCTGGTCGACCGCCGGCGTGACATCGATCGAGGATCATTTGAAAATCGCCTGAATGAAGGACCGGCCCGGCATGCCGGCCGGGCCGGCCCTTCCCGCACTATCCAAACCGGCGCGAGGCGTGGATGTATCTGAAAACATTGATGGCACATCTCGAACTTGGCCAGTCGAACAGCGGCCTATTGGCCATTACCGCAGACCTGGCCCATCGGGCCGGCGCGCATGTGATCGGTGTCGCCTGTTGTCAGCCCATGCGGCTCGACTGGCAGGACGCCTATATCACCGCCGGACTGCTTGCCGAGGATCGCAAGGAGATCGAAGTACAAATGGCGGCGGCGGAGCAGGAGCTTCATGCCGTGCTGGATGCAAAGAGCGCGGGCGTGGAATGGCGTTCCACGGTCACGCTGGGCGCGCTCTCCGACTATATCGCCCACCAGGCGCG
>JAFECO010000349.1 GCA_018242085.1 Pseudomonadota bacterium | reverse complement strand
CTGGCCAGGGCCTTTGCCGACGCCATGGAAGCGCCCGCCGCCGGCGCCTTGGCCAGATGGCTGGCGCCGCCGTCCCAACCCTGGCCGGGCGAGGACCTGGCCGTCGCGGAACTTGCCGCCTGGCCGGCCTTGCAGAATCACGCGCTTGGCGGACGGGCGCTGGACCCCGAATTGGCCGGCAGCGCCCTGGCGTTGCTTTCCTTGCCGCTGAGCGAAGCCATGTCGGGCGGGTTGGGCGCCCTGGGCGAGGATTTTGCCGAAGGGGCCGAAGCGGCGGGCGCCGAAATAAGGTTGGGCCGGGAAGTTGTGGAAGTGGTGATCGCCGAAGCCCGCGCGGCCGGGGTCGCGCTGGCCGATGGCAGCCGGGTGATGGCCCAATCCGTCATCTCCACCTTGGACCTGAGACGGAGTCTTTTATCCTTGTTTTCCCGCACCGCGCTTCCGGCCCATATGCTGGAAGCGGCGCGCAACTGGCGCATGGCGGGCGCGACCGCCCGCCTGCTGCTGGCCTTGCGCCGTCCGCTCCGCCGCGAAACCCCGCTTTTTCTGCACGGCGACGGCGCGGCCCGCACCGCATTCCGCCATGGGCGGATGCCCGATGCGCCGCCTTTGCTGCTCGACCCGGTTTCGCGCCGCGATCCCACCCTGGCGCCCGACGGCGCGGCCACCGCGACGGTCACTTTGAGCGATATTCCCCACCGGCTGTTTGACGGCGGATGGACGCCGGAAAAGCGCACGGCACTGGCCGCCCATGCATTGGCGCGAATCGAAAAAGCCATTCCCGGCACGCTCGCCATCCTGGTGTCGGTGAAAATCATCGTTCCGCCCGACATGGAAAGCGGTCTGGCCGCCACCGCAGGCGATCTGGATGGCGGCGTGTTGGCGCCGGATCAGATGTTGAGTTTGCGGCCCGGTCCCCGCACCGCGCTGTCCGGCTTTTACCTGGGAGGGCGTTCGACCCAAGCCGGGCCGCTCGGCACCGGCGCGGCGGGTTTTGCGGCCGCCGCCGCTTTGATGGCGGATGGCGTCGGATGAGCGAGCGCGCAGCGGCTCTGGTAATCGGTGCAAGCGTCGGCGGATTGACGGCGGCGGCCTATCTGGCGCGGGCTGGCTTGCACACGCTTTTGCTGGAGGCTGGCCGGGCGCCGCGCGAGCCCGATAGCGCCTTGATCGCGCTCGATCCGCGCATGGCGAGCGAGCTGCGTTTGGCGGCATCGGGACTTTCCTTTGCGGCGCGCGATCTGCCCATGGCGATCGGCGGCGACATGCCGTTGTTGCTGGGGCGGGATCTTTTTGCGGCCAGCGCCGCCCTGGCCAAATTCAGCGATGCCGATGCATTGGCCTGGCCCACCTGGCGCCGCCGCCTGACGGCGGAAGCGCGGCGGCTCAGGCGCTGGTGGTGGACCGCGCCAGAGGACGGTGCGCCGGATGCGGCCTGGAGCGCGGGCGCGCGCGAGGCTTTCCGGCATCTGTGTTTTTCCGGCGCCGACGCCTATCTGCAGGCGCGGTTCGAAACCCCATCCCTGCTGGCGGGTCTCATGTGGGACGCCGGTGCGGGCGGCTTTGCGGTCAGCGAGCCGGGTTCGGCGCTGGCATTGGTCTGGCGCGCGGCGCAGGAAATGGCGGGCCTGCAGGAAGCCACCGCCATTGCCCATCCCGGCACCTTGACCGGATCTTTGACACGCGCATTGGGCATGGCGCAGCTGCGCACCGAAACGCAGGTGACCCGCATCTTCACCAAATCGGGTGGCGTGACAGGCGTGGCGCTGGCGGATGGATCGCACATCGAGGCCGACCACATCGTCTCCACGCTTTCACGGGCAAAGACACTGGCCTTGGCCGGTTTGCCGCATATCGCCCCTTCGATCGCCGAGGCCAAAATCCTTTTGCGCGTGGCGCCGGACTTTGCCGTGCCCGATTCGCCGCCCGCCCGTCACATCCTGGCGGCACGGCCCGGCATGCATGCCGATGCCCATGAAGCGGCGCGCGCCGGGCGCATCCCGGCGGATCTTCCCATGGAATGGGTGACGCTGGCGCCGGGCGCGATCAGCGTCACCGCGCGGCCGGTGCCGGCATCGCTGGATGGGCAGGCGCGTCTGAAGCTGGCGGCCAAGGCCGTGACAGCACTCTCCCCCGCCATGCCCGGCTTGGCCGATGCCCTGGTCCATGTGGACATAAGGCTGACGCCGCAACGCGCCCGGCTTGCCGATCTGCTGGCGCCGCCGCCGTCGCGCCTTCGCACGCCCGTCAAGGGCCTGCTCCTGGCCGGCGAGGATGCGGAGCCGCTGCCGTCGACATCCGGGCGCGCCGGACGGCTGGCGGCCCGGTTTCTTCTTTCTTCATGACGGGTTCTTCGGGATAGACCGGATTGACAGGCGTGCCGGGCCTCGTTCCCTTTGCGACGGAGCGGAGCGCGTCCTGCGTTCAAGGCTCAACGGTCCCAGATGCACGACCCCGATGCCGATGACGTCGCCAAAGCGGGCCAGGGGGACCGCGCGGCGGCCGCGCG
>JAFECO010000348.1 GCA_018242085.1 Pseudomonadota bacterium | reverse complement strand
AGCGCCACCCGCCAGCGGCTGAGGCTGGGATGTTCGCCCGGCACCAGCATCTCTCGTCCCAGGAAGAAGGTGGATTGATCCATTTCCAGCGCCAGGCCTTGGGCGCGCGCGGCCGCCAAGGCTTCGGGAATGTCGGGGCTTTCGAAAAAGCCATAAACGAAGCGGACGGTGAAGAATCCCTTGCCCAGTTTCTCCACCGTGATGCGCCGCGCCGCCGGCACGAAGGGCGTGTCGGTCGAGGACACGGTCGCCAGCACGATGCGCTCATGCAGCACTTTGTAATGCTTGATGCTGTGCAGCAGCGCGCCCGGCACCACATCGCTGCGCGGGCTCATGAACACGGCGGTGCCCGCCACGCGCTGGGTCATCTTGTCGGCGCGCTCCAGGAACAGGTCCAGCGCCAGCGAGCCTTCGCGCACTTTTTCCAGATGGACCCGCCGCCCCAGCCGCCAGGTGTCCATCACCACGAACACGGCCGCCGCCACCGCCAGGGGCAGCCAGCCGCCTTGGGTGACTTTCAAGGCGTTGGAGGCCAGGAAAGCCAGATCGATCAGGCCGAGCACGCCGAACACCGCAAACACCGCCGGCTTGGACCAGCGCCAGCGATAGATCGCCACCAGTCCCACCAGGATGGTGGAGATCACCATCACGCCCGTCACCGCGATGCCGTAGGCCGCCGCCAGCGCATCGGAGGATTTGAAGATCAGCACGATCAGGACCACGCCCACGCAGAGCATCACATTGATGCGGGGCACGAAGATCTGCCCGCGCTCGGTCGCGGAGGTGTGGCGGATTTCCATGCGGGGCAATTGGCCCAGCTGCACCGCCTGGCGGGTGATGGAAAAAACGCCGGAGATCACCGCCTGGCTGGCGATGATGGTGGCCAGCGCCGCCAGCGCCACCATGGGATAATGCGCCCAGGACGGCACCAGCGCGTAAAACAGGAAGGGCGCGCTTTCCGGATGCGAGAGCAGCAGCGCGCCCTGGCCGAAATAATTCAGGATCAGCGCGGGAAAAGCGAAATAGAGCCAGGCCCAGCGGATCGCGCGCCGTCCGAAATGGCCCATGTCGGCATAGAGCGCTTCGCAGCCGGTGACGGACAGGACCACCGAGCCCAGGGACACGAAAGCCGTCCAGGGCTCGCTGCGGAACAGCGCCAGGCCATAGCGCGGATCGGCGGCCCATAAGATCTGGGGCTCCTTCAGGATGGAGACCGCGCCCAGGACGGCGATGACCATGAACCACAGCATCATCACCGGCCCGAACACCCGGCCGATCTTTTCCGTGCCCCGGTTCTGCACGAAGAACAGCCCGATGAGAATGATGAGGGTCAGGGGCAGAACCAATGGCGCGAAGGCGCCGCCGCCGACGTTGAGACCTTCCATGGCGGAAAGGACCGAGACGGCCGGGGTCAGCATGCCGTCGCCATAAAACAGCGCCAGCCCCAGCAGGGCGGCGATGCCGATGGCGGTCTTGGTGGCGCGGCTGACCGGCGCGCGATGCGCCAAGGCCGCCAGCGCCAGGACGCCGCCTTCGCCGTTGTTGTCGGCGCGCATGATGAAGACCACATATTTGACCGTCACCACGATCACCAGCGCCCAGAAGATCAGGGACAGGGCGCCGTAAACGGCGGGAGGACCGTGCAGGTGCCCGCCCGCCGCGATCGCGGTCTCGCGCATGGCGTAAAGCGGCGAGGTGCCGATATCGCCGAACACCACGCCCAGCGCCCCCAAGGTGAGGCCGAGTTCGCGCTTCAAGGATGGCTTGCAGGTCGCTTCCAAGGTCAGATCGCAGTCTGGGTGCCGAGTTCGACGACCCGGTTGGGCGGCAGATTATAAAACAGGACGGGCGACAAGGCATTGCCGGCGATGGCGCGATAGAGCCAGTTCTGGATGCGGCCCAGCTGCGAGCGTTCCGCCGGGATCAGATTCTCGCGGCCGATGAAGAAAGTCGCGGTGGACATGTCCAGCGCCAGGCCGAAGCGTCGCGCATCCTCCAGCGCCTTGGGCACGTCCGGGGTCTCGAAGAAGCCGTGATGGATGCGGACGCCGAAAAAGCCTTTGCCCAGCTTTTCGACTTCGATGCGCTTTTCCGGCGGCACCATGGGCGTGTCCTCGACCACCACATTGGCGATCACCACCCGCTCATGCAGGATCTTGTTGTGCTTGAGATTGTGCAGAAGCGCGCCCGGCACGATGTCGCTCCGCGACGACAGGAACACGCCAAGCCCCGCCACCCGCTGCACGCTCTTGTCCGCGCGTTCCAGGAACAAAGGCAGCGGCAGGGATTCGTTGCGGATGATTTCCAGATGGACCCGCCGCCCGCGGCGCCAGGTGTCGATCACCAGGAACATGCCCGCCGCGATCAGGAGCGGCAGCCAGCCGCCTTCGGGAATTTTCAGCGAATTGGCGGCCAGGAACAAAAGATCGATGATGCCCAAGGCGCCGAAGAACAGGATCACATTGCCAAGCGGCCAGCGCCATTGCTTGGTGGCCACCAGCGCGACGTTGAA
>JAFECO010000347.1 GCA_018242085.1 Pseudomonadota bacterium | reverse complement strand
TTGGTGTATTTCTTGGCGATGGAGATGACGAGGCGCAGATTGGCCTCGATCATTTCCTTCTTGGCGACGCCGGATTCGCGTTCGCCCTTTTGCACGGTCTGGACGTTGCGGCGGAATTCGGAGACCGACTGGCGGGTTTCCTGCGCCAGCGCCTGAATGTCCTCGCGCAGGTCGCGGATCTTGTCGCGTTCCTCGGTGACGAAATCGTGCCAGCCGATGCCGGTCAGGCGGCCGACGCGGCGCGCCCAGTTGGGATCGAGCTCATTGCCGAAATATTGCTTGAGGAATTCGGCCCGGTCCACGCCATGGGCTTCGGCCAGGCGCAGCAACTTGCCTTCCAGCGACACCAGACGGCGATTGATGCCGTACATCTGGTCGACCAGGGCTTCGATGCGGTTGTTGTTGAGCTTGAGCGACTTGACCAGGTCCATGGTCTCGCTGCGCAGCTTCTTGAAACGGCGTTCCTGGCCGGTGGAAAGCTCGTCCGCGCCCAGCGCCGCTTCGACCGAGGCGTCCTGCAGCTTGCCCAGTTTCTTGTAGAGGCCCGCGATATTGTCCAGCGCTTCCAGAACCTGCGGCTTCAGCGCGGCTTCCATCGCCGACAAAGGCAGATTGCCTTCATCGTCGAAATCGTCGCCGTCGGAGGCGCCATCGGCGGCCGCCGCGGCCTCGCCGCCATCCTCGCCATCGGCGGCGGGCTTGGGCTGGGGTTTGGGTTCGGGCTTCGGCTCCGGCTTCTTGAATTCCGGCGCCTTGAATTCGGCGGGCGCGTGCGCCAGCGGCTTGCCGTCGGGACCAACCGGCGGGGGCACGGGCGCGGGTGAACCATCGGGACCGGCGCCATACATGGCTTCCAGGTCGATGATGTCGCGCAAGAGAACCTTGCCTTCGTTCAACTCGTCGCGCCACACGGTGAGCGCTTCGAAGGTGAGCGGGCTTTCGCACAAAGCGCCGATCATCAACTCGCGGCCGGCCTCGATGCGCTTGGCGATGGCGATTTCGCCTTCGCGCGACAAAAGCTCGACCGAGCCCATTTCGCGCAAATACATGCGCACCGGATCGTCGGTGCGGTCATATTGTTCGCCGGACTTGGGCGTCGTGGCGAGCGCCTTGCTGCCTTCGGCGACGGCGGGAAGATTTTCGCCTTCCGCCTCTTCGGCTTCTTCGCTTTCGATGACATTGATGCCCATCTCGTTGAGCATCGCCATCGTGTCTTCGATCTGCTCCGACGAAGTCTTGTCGGACGGCAGCACCTTGTTCAGTTCGTCATAGGTGACATAGCCGCGCTGTTTGGCGCGCGCGATCATCTTGCGCACGCCCACATCGGACATATCCAGCAGCGGGCTGTCGGCGTCGCCGGGCGTTTCATTCTCGCCGGGCTTTTTGGGAACGATCTTGGCGACCGGCTTCACCACCGGGGCGGGCGCCACCGGCTTGACCGGCTTGGCTTCGACCTTGGCGGCGGCGGCCTTCTTGGCCTTCACTTCCGGCTCATGCTTGGCCTTGGAGGCCTTGACCGGCGCGCTTTTGACGGCGGCGGGCTTGGCCGGCTTGGCGGCATGCTTGACCGGCTTGGGCGCGGGTTTGGACGGCTTGGGGGCGGGCTTAGCCGATTTCTTCACCGCCGCGGTCTTGGCGGCGGCGGGCTTGGCGGCCTGCTTCTTGGCCGGCTTGCCGGAAGACTTCGCCGCTTTCTGTTTCAAGGCGGTTTTACTCACCACTGCTTCGCTATCCTATGTCCCCCAATAATGGGGCGCTTGAGTTGGTCACGCGGAAGCCCCGCGCTATTCGTGAGGAGACCTGAGCAATCGCCGGGCCTCGTGCCAGGATTCCTCGCTGCCTTCTGCAGCGAAGCGCCTGAGGGCGCGCTCGCGTTCCGGTTCTCCCTCCGCCATGTCGCGGAAATCCGCAGCGGCGCGCAAGAAACGGGCTTCAGTCTCATCCTCCGGCATGGAATCCGGCGTTGGGGCGCCGGGCTTGGATGTGGCGCCCAGACGCGCCAGCAACTCGGCCATTCCCAGGCGCATGAAATGGTTCAAAACCGGCGTTTTTTCAAGGCTGGAGCCGGAGGCCGCGAGGTTTAAAAGTTCGTGGCGCAGCCTGTCAAGCGACGGGTCGCGGAAGGGTAACTCGGCCAGCTTTTCCCCATGGGAAAGGGCCAGGGATGGTGTTTCCAGGAGCAGGGACCCCAATTCGGCCTCTTTGCGCGACAAAGCGCCCTCCCTGGCCTGGCCGGCCAGGCCCGCCTTGGCCAGGAGGCTGGCCTTGACCGCGGGGGAGACCGCCTCGGCGGTTCCCGGCTGGGGCCGGAACGGGCCCTTGGCCCCCTTGAAGGCCTGGCCGCGGAACTGGCCCCTTTGAAACTGGGGCCGGTCGGAGCTGGGCGCCCGGCGCTTGAAATTGTCGAAGATCTTCTGGTCGAAGTCCCGGCGGTAATAGTCCGCCACCTTGGCGTCGGTGATCTGGGCGGCGATGGCGGAGAGCGCCCGCTCCAGCCCGGCCCTTCGTTCGGGGGTGG
>JAFECO010000346.1 GCA_018242085.1 Pseudomonadota bacterium | reverse complement strand
TAGACTTGTGAGGCGCCATCCACGCCATAGGCCGCCGAGCCCAGATAGATGCGGTTGAGATAGAGTTCGAGGATCTGCTTTTTGCTCAGCGCCTTTTCAAGACCTGCCGCGTCCATCAGCTCGGTGAGCTTGCGCGACATGGTGCGTTCTTGCTGAGTGTAGACGATCTTGGCGGTCTGCTGGGAAATGGTCGATCCGCCCGCCACCAGATGACGGGCGCGAATGTCCAGATAGAGCGCGCGCAGAAGCCCGCGCAGATCGATGCCGTTATGAGAGTAGAAGCGCCGGTCTTCCATGGCGATGAAGGCGGCGGGCAGATAGGCGGGCATCTCTTCCAGCTTCAGGCGCCGGCCCACCACCGCGCCGCGATGGCCCACATCGTTGCCGTCGGCATCCAGGAAGGTGAACGCCATCGGACGGTTGACGGTATAGAGATCGACCTTGGGATCGGGCGCCGGGGCGAACAGGCCCAGGAATGAGGGAAGCAGATAAAGCAGCGAGGCCGGCACCACCAAAGCCGTGAGCGCGATGGTGAGAGCCGGCACCATGCGGTCGAATATCCGAAAGGCTTCGCGCATCAGATCCTGAAGCGGCTGCGGGTCCTGGCGTTTCGGCATGGCGGATAAATCGTTGAAATTTGCGGCGCTTTCAAGGCTTGTTATTTTTCTTCCCCCTCCGCCCTACGCAACCTCGAGAGGTTGCTACGTTCGGAAGGCTGGGCGCCTTCCTCACCCTCCCCCGTCAGCATGCTTCGCATGCGGGGGAGGTGGGCCTGTGAACGCTGCAGCAAGCGCTAGAGCGTCTTGCCCAGACTTTCTTCCCCCGTGCGGCGAAGCCGCTGACGGGGGAAGATGTGCGCTAGCGGGCTTGCCCGCGTGGCGCACAGATGGGGGAAAAAAAGAAAAAAGAAAGACCCGCGCCTCGGGAGAAGCGCGGGCCTTTCCTTGACAGCTCAGTACCCTATGGGGAGGGGCAAACCACGGGTGCAGAGCGCAAGCTCATTGCCGACTTTTCATCAGATGCGGAATTCTCCGAGGAAAGCGCCGGTGTACGGGTTCACTTCCACGAATACGGTGCGGCCGAACGGATTGACGGTGCGCACCACATAATGCCCGCGGATGAAATACGGATCGCCGATGCCGCGATAATGGCGGAAGCGGAGCGTGTCATAGATGCGAATGCGCTCCACATACGGGCGATGGAATTCATGGCGCATCACCGGACCAGGACGGTGATCGAACCGGTCGTAACGATGGTCCCAGGGCGCGGCGTTGGCGGAACCTGCCAGGCTCGACAGGGCCAGAGCGGCGGCGGCCAGAAGGATCTTCTTGTTCAACATGGTCATCTCCTTAATCGTCAGGACAGGAGCGATCCCGTCCATGGGGCGCAATCTAGGAGGGCCCGGCTGAACGCGTTCTGGCCGAAGCGTTCATTTGAGGTTCATTTGAAAAAGGCTAAAAAGAGGCCATGCGCCTGGGCTTTCTTCTTCTGACGGCAGCTGTGACCATCGGTCTTTCGGGGCCGGTTTTGTCGCAAGGACGGCGCATGGAAGATCGCGCGCCAGGGGTGCAACCGCTGGACCGGATTCTTCCCGAAGTGCGCCGCTCGCATCCGGGCGAATTCTACGATGCCGACGGGCCCACCACGGGGCCGGGCGGCTCGGAACATTATCACCTCAAATGGATGCGTCCCGACGGACGCGTCGAATGGCTGGACACCGACGCGCGCACCGGACGCGTGCTGGGTTCCTCGCCGGGCCGGGACAATTTCGATGGCCCCGGCCAGCGCCGCAATTACGAGCCCGCGCCCTCCATGCCCACGCCCCAATCGGAGCGCCGCGATTTCGGCGGACCTGGCGGTGGCGATTATGGTAATCGTGGGTTCGGCGGCCGCCGGGACTTCGATAACCGGGGCGAAGGTTTCGGTGGTTCCGATTTTGGCGGGCGCCGCGATTTCGGCGGCCGTGGCGGCTTCGGCGGACGCGGTGACTTTGGTGGACGCGATTTCGGCGGGCGAGGCCGGGGCCGCGAGCGTTAGGGGAACGATGCGCATCCTGGTGGTGGAAGACGACAAGGACCTGCAGCGCCTTTTGAAGAAAGCGTTGGGCGAAGCCGGCTATGTGGTGGACACCGCGTCCGACGGCGAAGAAGGCCATTTCCTGGGCGACACCGAACCCTATGACGCGGTGGTGCTGGATCTGGGCCTGCCCAAGCTGGACGGCGTGCGGGTGCTGGAGCGATGGCGCAAGGCCGGCAAGATCATGCCGGTTCTGATCCTCACCGCGCGCGACCGCTGGAGCGACAAGGTGGCGGGCTTCGATGCGGGCGCCGACGATTATCTCGCCAAGCCTTTTTATACGGAAGAATTGCTGGCGCGCTTGCGCGCGCTCCTGCGCCGTGCTGCCGGATTCGCCACCGCCGATATCGATATCGGTCCCTTGCATATCGATACCCGCGCCAGCCGCGTCACGCTCGATGGCAATCCGGTCAAGCTCACCAGCCTGGAATACCGGCTGCTCGCCTATCTGGC
>JAFECO010000345.1 GCA_018242085.1 Pseudomonadota bacterium | reverse complement strand
GAGGCAAGCCAGTTCACGCTGTGCAGGTCGATCACCCGTGACGCCAGGGCGGAGCGAGGCCCCACCACCACTTGCGCCCGCGCCGCGTCCAGCTTCAGTACGAAGAGCGGCTCTTCATTGCCCGAAAGCCCCAGGCCTTTGCGCTGACCCACGGTGAAGTTGAAGATGCCGTCATGGCGGCCCAATACCGCACCCGCCTGGTCCACGATCTCGCCCGGGCGGGCCGCATCGGGACGCAGCTTCTCCACGATATTGGTGTAACGGCCTTCCGGAACAAAACAGATGTCCTGGCTGTCCGGCTTGGCGGCGGTGATCAAGCCCAGCTCGGCGGCCAGCGCCCTGACCGCGCTCTTTTCCATGTCGCCCAAGGGAAAGCGCAGATAATCCAGCTGCGCCTGGGTGGTGGCGAAGAGAAAATAGCTCTGGTCGCGCGTCGCATCCTGGGCGGCATGCAGTTCGGCGCCATGCGGGCCTTCGACGCGGCGGACATAATGGCCCGTCGCCAACGCTTCGGCACCCAGCTCGCGCGCCGTGTCCATCAGGTCGGCGAACTTCACTTTTTCGTTGCAGCGGACGCAAGGAATGGGCGTTTCGCCCCGCGCATAGGCGTCCGCGAAATCCTCGATCACGCTTTTGCGGAAGCGGCTTTCGTAGTCCAGCACATAATGGGGAATGCCGATGGCTTCGGCCACGCGCTTGGCGTCATAGATATCCTGCCCCGCGCAGCAGGCGCCTTTCTTCTTCTGCACCGTGTCGGGATAAAGCTGCAGGGTGATGCCCACCACATCGTAACCCTGGCGCTTCAGCAGCGCCGCGGTGACGGAGGAATCCACGCCGCCGGACATGGCGGCGACAATTCTGCCTTTGGTGGGTGTCGCGGTCATCGGCGGGCATATAAGACCGGCCGCCGGGAACCGCAACCGCAAGCCCGGATCAGTTGCCGTTCACCGGCAAATAATTGAGCAAAGTCAACTTGTTGAGGTTGGACGTGACCTGGAGCACCGCTTGCAGCGCGGTCTGGTTCAAGGACAGCTGGGTCGCCGCCTCGGCCATGTTGGTCTTCTGGATCTTGTTGATGAAGCCCGCATACAGCGTGGACATCGAATCCTGTTCGGTGCTGGCGCTTTGCAGCTGGTTATAGGCATAGCCGTTCTGCGCCGTGGTGGTGTTGAGATTGACCGCCACAGTTCCCACCGAGGTGATCTGGCTGGTGAGAAAATCATTCTGCGCCTGGCTGAGGCTGCTGCTGCCGTCGAAATTGCCCCCGGCGCCGGCATCAAAGGCCGCGATATCCTTCAAGGCCTGCATCAAGCCGCTGCCGATATCCGAGGCGGTCATGCCGAAGGTCACCATCTGGCCGTCCGCCACCTGCACGGATTTCTTGTCGGTGCCGTTGTTGAAGGCGCCGGCCACCGACGGCAGCGCCACCAGCGCCGACAGGGACGACACCGTGACCGGCGGCACATCGGTCCTGCCGCCGCTGTACAGATAATCGCCATTGGCATCCTTGGAATTGAGGATCGCGGTGGCTTGGTCGAAAATATTCTGCACCTGCCCCATCAGGGTGGTGGGATCGTTGTTCGCCACCGCGTCCGACACCGCCTTTTTCAGTTGCGTCACCAGGCCGCTGAGGCTGGTGAGCTGGGTGTCCTGCATGTCGGCCTGGGTGGTGGCCAGGTCCGTGGCCGCTTTATAGGCGTCGTTGCGGGCATTGGCGGAAATCGAGGCGGTAAGAACCTGGGCCTGATCGCCGAAGCCGGAATAGGTGGTGGAGACCACCTGCGAAGCGATCTGCTGGTTGGTGGTGTTCAGCGCCGCGCTGGTCTTGTTGATCTGGCTGAGGAAATAGGCGCTCTGCTGGGCGGTGGGGATACGGTCAACGCTCATGGATCATGTCCTACTGGATCTGCAGCAAGGTCTGGTAAAGCTGGTCCACCACGGTGAGCATGCGCGCGCCCGCGGTATAGGCCTGCTGATAGGTGGTGAGATTGGTCAATTCCTCGTCCAGGCTGACGCCGGAGTTGGACGCCATGCGCGACTGGGCTTCCTGAAGCCGGTCGTCCTGGGTGGTCTGGTTCTGGGTCACCGCGTTCGAAAGCGTGGAGACCTGCTGGTAGAAGGACGCCGCATAGTCGGACAAAGATTCGCGCTGGGCCGAAATGCCGCCCGCGCCGGGGAAATTGCGGTCGGCATTCATCACATTCTGCAGCGCAATGGCGCCGGAATTGTCGCCGCCGGAAATGATGGAATCCCCGGCCACGGTGGCGGGCGTGATTTTCGGGATGCCGAAGCCGATGCGCTGCGGCGCCTTGGCAACCTGGGAGGTCACCGCGAAATTCACCGCCTGGTTGGCGAGATTGTTGCTGCCGATGCCGAAAAGCTTGGTGAAGCTGACGCCGGTGGCGCCGCGCTGGGTGCTGTCGCCGGTGACGTTGAGCTGATAGTCGGAATAAAGCGCCGATTTGGCGGTGGAGACCGAGCCATCGCTGTTCAAAGTGAAGATCGCCGCGCCGCCCATCGCCGTGTTCAA
>JAFECO010000344.1 GCA_018242085.1 Pseudomonadota bacterium | reverse complement strand
CACACCACGGCGTCCTGGCATGAATATCCCAAGACGGAGTCGGAGATGGCGGACTGGTTCGCCATCCGCAAGCGCCATTACACCGTGCTGGCGGCGCGCGATGCGTCCGGCTTTCTGGGCTATGGCACTTATGGACCGTTTCGCGGGCCGTCCGGCTATCGGCTCACGGCGGAACATTCCCTCTATGTGCGCGAGGATGCGCGGGGCCGGGGCATCGGCAGGGCGTTGCTGGCGGCTTTGATCGACAAGGCCAAGGCCCAGGGGCTGCATGTCCTGATCGGCGGGGTCGACAGCGACAATGCCCTCAGCATTGCGCTGCACAAGGCGTTCGGCTTCCAGGAGACCGGGCGGCTGCCGGAAGCGGGACGCAAATTCGACCGCTGGCTGACCCTGGTATTCCTGCAGAAGCAACTCTGACGCTATCATGCCCCTCAAGTCACGGGCGGGGTGCAGATGCGGGCAATGATCTTGGCGTTGGGACTGTCGCTGGTGCCAGCGGCGGCGTTGGCGGCTTCCTATGACGTGGTGGACAAGGATATCGCCACTTTGCAGGCCGACATGGCGGCGGGGCGGGTCGACTCCGTAGGCCTGGTCGAAGCCTATCGGGACCGCATCGCCGCCATCGATCCGATGCTGCACAGCGTGATCGCGCTGAACCCGGACGCTCTGGCGCAGGCCCGCGTGCTGGATGCGGAACGCAAGGCCGGACATTTGCGCGGACCGCTGCATGGCATTCCGATCCTGGTGAAAGACAATATCGAGACTCTGGATCCCATGCCGACCACGGCCGGTTCGCTGGCGCTGGCCGGTAATGTCACCCATCGCGATGCGCCCGTGATCGCCCGGTTGCGCGCGGCGGGGGCGATCATCCTGGGCAAGACCAATCTCAGCGAATGGGCCAATATCCGTTCGACCCATTCCATCAGCGGCTGGTCGGCGATCGGAGGCTGGACACATAATCCGTATGTGCTGGACCGCAGCACTTGCGGCTCCAGCGCGGGCACCGGTGCGGCGATTGCCGCCAGCCTGGCGGCGGCGGGACTGGGCACCGAAACCAACGGTTCGCTGGTTTGTCCTGGGGCCTTCAACAGCCTGGTGTCGATCAAGCCGACGGTGGGGCTGGTGTCGCGCACCCACATCGTGCCGATTTCCCATACCCAGGACACGGCGGGCCCCATGACTCGCAGCGTGGCGGATACGGCCTTGCTCTTGTCCGCGATGGCGGGCAGCGATCCGTTAGACAGCGCGACCGCGCCGGCCGACGCGCATCGGGTGGATTATGCGGCCTTGGGCGGCGCATCGCTGAAGGGAAAGCGGCTGGGCGTGATCCTGCCGCCGGCGGATCAGGCCTCCCCCGTCATCGAAGCCGTCATGCAGCGCGCCATCGCCATCTTGAAGCGCGAGGGCGCCGAGATCGTGGAAATCCGCGGCTTCCTGCGGCCAGTGGCGGCTTCCGACGCGGAAGGCACGGTGCTGAAATTCGAACTCAAGCACGACATGGCGGCGTATCTGCAAAGCCTGCCGGGCTCCGGCCCCAAGACCCTGGCCGACCTGATTGCCTTCAATTCCCGGACGCCGCGCGAGCTGGCGCTGTTCGACCAGGACTATTTCGAAATGGCGAATGAGAAGGATGGGCTGGACGATCCAACCTACATTCAGGCGCGCGAGGAATTGGTGACGAGCGCCCGGACGCTGCTGGACAAGACCTTGAAGGACAATCGTCTCGACGCGCTGATCCGTCCCACCGAGGACGTGACCTTCCGGCTGGATGTGGTCAAAGGCGACAATGATGGGCCCAGTGCATCTTTTCTGCCCGCCGTATCCGGTTATCCGCATCTCACCGTGCCCATGGGATATGTCAGCGAACTGCCGGTGGGGCTGTCCTTTATCGGTCCGGCCTGGTCCGAAGCCAGTTTGCTGGCGATGGGCGCGGCGTTCGAGCATGCCGCCGCCGCGCGCAAACCGCCTTCTTTCCTGCCGTCGCTGGAAACAAAGCCGGATGTCGCCGCCGCGCTGGCGCCGATGCCGCGTTAGAGCGGTTCCAGGAAAAGTGTGGTCGCTAGCGGCAGCGTAGCGCGACGTTTTCCGTCCGGAACCGCGTCAAACTAAGATGGTCTGTCGATCAAGGCTTGCCGGCTGGTGGGGCCGATATAGAGGCGCCGCTTGTTGAAGTCGATCGCCAGGGAATTGTAGCGCAGCATGGCCGGACCGATGATCGCGGCGGCTTTCCTGTCCAGCCCGAAATAGCGGAACACCGAGGCGTTGGCGATGATCACCGTCTGGGCCGGGAAGGTGCGGCCCGCCATGGTGATGGTGAGGCCCTTGACCGTCACCACGGGCTCCAAGGTGCCCAGCGCATCGCGCAGATTTTGCGGGATGGGCTGGTTCTCGAAATCGACGCGGCGGATGCCCAGCCGTTCGGCCGCATTCCAGTTCAGCATGGTGATGCCGGATCCCATGTCGAGCAGGGCGGTGACCGGCTGGTTGCCGAATTCGGCGCGCAGCCACCAGAGCGTGACGTCGATATCCTTGGC
>JAFECO010000343.1 GCA_018242085.1 Pseudomonadota bacterium | reverse complement strand
CCCATCTGGGCGAGGTCGCTGTCGGGATTGGCCCAGGAGACCACGAAGACGGTATAGCCCTGGCCCACCAGCCAGCGGATGAAGCTGTTCTCCGGCCTCAGGTCCAGGATGTAGAATTTGTTGATCCAGGGCGGAAAGATCAGCAGCGGGCGCTCATGCACCTGATCGGTGCTGGGGTTGAACTGAAGCAGCTCGATCAGCTTGTTGCGGAACACCACCTTGCCGGGGGCGGTGGCGATATTCTCGCCGATCACGAAACCGTCCGCAGACTGACGAATTGACAATTCGCCGCGCCCGCGCTCGATATCGGCGATCAGATTGTCCAATCCCTTGACCAGATTCTCGCCATTGGATTCCAAGGTGGCGCGCATCACTTCGGGATTGGTGAGAAGGAAATTGGTCGGCGCGAAGGCGTCCGCGAATTGGCGGGTATAGAATTCCACCCGCTTGCGCTCGCCTTCGGGGATGCCGTTGAGGCTGGCGACCATGCCCTGCATGGCATTGGCCGACAAAAGATAGGACTGCTTGATGAAGTCGAAGATTTCATTCTGCTGCCATTCGGCGTCGCGGAAGCGGCGGTCGCCTGGCGGGGGCGCGACCATGGGCGCGGCGCTGTTATCGCCCAGCATGCGGCGGGCGGTGGTTTCCCAAAGGCCCATCCAGTCGCGCCACAATTGCGTCTGGGTTTGCGCCACGGTCTGGCGGTCGGCGCCCATCGCTTTCAGAAGCGCGAAGAAGGCGCTGGAGATGTTGAGGGGGTCGAGCGGGCCGGGATTTTCGCGGTCGGCCCAGCGGCGGAGAAATTCACCGATCAGCTTCTGGCTCTGCCCCGCCACCGTCACCATGTTGCGGGCGAACTTTTCCCGGTCCAGATGCGCGAAATGGGCCGACAGGGAAGGGCCCGTCGATTCGGGCCGGGACGCGGAATGTTTCTGACCCATCATGACACCGTGGTTGGCCTGGAACCGGTGATATCGCGGGTGGCCGGGCGCCGCAAATCCCCTGTCGCAAAGGCCGTTATGGCTGAAATATGTCAAGAATTCACGTATTTAGCAGTGGCCGCGCTTGGAACCAAAGCCCTGGCACGGTATAGGAAAAGAGTTGGGCCGCGCGCCGTTCTTGAGTGCCACGCGCCGTCCGGCAATGCTTTCTGACTGGGAACCGACCGCATGACCAAGTCTTCCGTCCATCTGCGCCAATTGACGCTGATCCTGGGCCTGACCGTTGCGGCCTCCGCCTGTTCCACCATTTCGGATCTGGACCCCACGGGTCTGCTCAGCGACAGCAGTGACAGCGCTCCGGCCAGCCAGTTTCCCGACCAGGCGGCGCCGACCGCTTCCGACGATGCCGTCGGCACCACGCCCGATCTTGCCAGCCTGCCGGCCCGTCCGGCGCCCAGCGCAACGCCGGGCGACCAGCAGCAGACCGCGCAATCCCTGGCCAGCGATGGCGCCCAGGCCCGCTATAGCGCCGATGCGCTTCGCGGCGGGACCGAAGCGGCTGCCGCGCCGCCGCCCCCCGCCAGCGAAGCCGCGCCGAGCGTTGCGCAGCGCGCGCTGAGCGCCACCGATGCGCCACCGACCGCTTCGGAAGCACCTTCCGCCACTGTTGATGCCACGCCGCCGGCTCAAGTCGCCGCGGCACCGGCCGCGGCAACGCCGGCGCCTGCCGCGTCACCGGCGCCTGTCGCGCCCGTTCCGGCGTTGCGGACGACAGCCCCCTCGAACGAGCCCGCTGTGCCTGCCAACGCGCCGGTACGGACGGCGGCGTTGCCCGGTGTCACCGCCACTCCGGTCGGGCCTTCCGCTGGATCGGCGGGCAGCCAGCCTGCCGTGCCGGCCAACGCGCCGGCGCGCGGCGGCGCGATCATGGCGCCCCCAGCCGCCTCCGATGCCGCGCTGGGCTTCAAGCCGTCGGCAGCACCACCCCTCGATCCTTCGGTTACTCAATTCGTGTCCGCTCCCATCGTGGCGCGCTATCGCCAGACCGCTTCGCTCGCCGGCAGTCCTGCAGCTGCCGTGCCGGCGGTTCCTGCGGTGCCGCCCAAAGGCGCAAGCCGCGGCTCGGATAGCGGATCGGTGGTGGCCAATCTGAGCGGCGGCGCGCCCACGGCGGTGATCTATTTTGCCGGCGATGGCGTTGCTCTCAGCAAGGCGGCGCATGCCCAGGTGCGGGCCGCCGCCGCCGCGTTCAAGGCCAATGGCGGGCAGGGCTCGATCCGCGTGGTCGGCCATTCCTCCAGCCGGACCGGCGACATGTCGGTGGAAAAGCATCTGGAGACGATCTTCGCCAAGTCGCAGGCGCGCGCCAATGCGGTGGCGCAGGATCTGATCCGCCAGGGCGTTCCGGCATCCAAGGTTCTGATCGATGCGGTGGGCGACAGCCAGCCGGTCTATTACGAATCCATGCCCAAGGGCGAAGCCGGCAACCGCCGCGCCGAGATCTTCGTGCAGAGCTAACCCTCTTCGGAAGCGCCCATAAAATCGTTGCGCCAGGGGGGTAAATCCCCGATTCTGGCAAGGCTTTCAGGATTTC
>JAFECO010000342.1 GCA_018242085.1 Pseudomonadota bacterium | reverse complement strand
ATCGGCGACAATTGGTCGTGGAGCGCCTATTACCAGCACGGCATGAGCCGGGTGCGCCTGACCCCGCCGCATATCGTGGTCACCCAGAACATGACCAACGCGCTGGATGCGGTCAGGGTGACTTCGGCCAATGTGGGCGCGTCGGGCCTGGCGATCGGCTCCATCGCCTGCCGCTCCACCCTCACCAATCCCACCAATGGCTGCGCCCCGCTCAACGCCTTTGGCGACGGCGTGGCGTCGGCGGCGGCGGTCAATTACGTCAACACGTCCCAGGACTATGAGACCATGGTCTTGAACGAAGACGTGGCCGCGGCCTCGATGCAGGGCAAGCTGCCCTGGGACCTGACCGGGGCGGGCGCGCCGGCCATCGCCTTCGGCGCCGAATACCGCAAGGAAGGCGGCGTCACCGAAGTCTCGCCCCTGGCGCTGGCGACATCGCTGGCGGTGGCCAATTTCGGGCCCCTGCGCGGCCAGTACCACATCGAGGAAGGCTTCGCGGAAATCAACGCGCCCATCCTGAAGGACGGCTTCGTGCAGTCGCTGGATTTCGACGCGGCGGGCCGCATCACCAGCTATTCCACCTCCGGCATGGTGGAGACCTGGAAGCTGGGCCTGACGTCGCAGGTCAATGACGACGTCAAGCTGCGCAGCTTCTATTCGGTGGATATCCGCGCGCCCAATTTGGCGGAATTGTTCAGCGGCGGCATCTATTCCAACTCCTCGCCCATCGATCCCAGGACCGGCAAGCAGGTGACCCAGGTGCTGTCCGCGACCCTGTCCAACCCCAACCTCAAGCCGGAAGTGGCCAACACCGTGTCGGGCGGCGTGGTTCTGACGCCGCACTGGATCGACGGGCTGCAAATGTCGTTCGACTGGTACAACATCAACTTGAAGGGCTTCATCACCTCGCCCTCGGCGCAGCTCACCACCCAGCTCTGCCAGGCGGGCAATCAATATTACTGCGACCAGTTCGTCTATGACGGCAACGGCGTCCTGAAATATCTCTATCTGATGCCGCAGAATGCCGCCTCGCTGATCACCTCGGGCCTGGATTTCCAGGCCGATTACCGCATGCCCTTGGGGAGCGGCACCATCGCCTATCATCTGGTGGGCAATTACACCGACCGGCGCGTGCAGTCGGCGTTCGGCGCGGCGCCGTTCGATTCCGCCGGCAGCATGTCCAGCGTGGGCACCTATACCAGCGGGCCCAAGCTGCACTTCAACCTGTCGGCCACCTATGCCGAAGGGCCCCTGGTGGGCACGGTGCAGGGCCGCTTCATCGGCTCGGCGCGGCTCAACAATTACTGGGTCTCGGGCGTGGATGTGGACGACAATGCCGTGCCGGAAGTCGCCTATATGGACCTGCGCGGCTCGTACAAATTCAGCGACAATATCCAGCTCTATGGCGCGATCGACAATGTCTTCAACACGCCGCCGCCCAGCGTCGCCATCCTGGCCAGCCAAAGCAATTCCAGCCAGAGCTTCGGCACCGACACCAGCAGCTATGACACGCTGGGCCGGCTGTTCCGGCTGGGCGTGCGGCTGAGTTACTAAAATTCGCTAGTACCCTGAGCGTGCAACTTGAAAGGCCCGGCGATCCCCGTCCGGGCCTTTTTTTCGTCTCTACTTTGAAGGCGCTATTTCCTGTTGACCGCCCAGGGACCGGGACCGGCCACCGCCAGATAGAGAAACACAAAGCAGAACAGGATCGCTTCGAAGCCGCCATTGACGACGGGCAGGGGGCTTTTGGGGAAATGGCCAATGAAATAGGCGAAGGCCATTTCGCCCGAACAGATGAAGGCGGCCCAGCGGCTATAGAAGCCCAGCATCACAGCCAAGCCGCCGATCAGTTCGATCAGGCCCGCGGGGCCTTCGGGCCATTCGGTGGGCGTGACATTGGCGAAATAGGGCACCATGGGAAAATGCACGATCTTGGCCAGCCCGACGGAAAAGAAGCAAAGCCCGACGATAATCCGCAGGAGCGATTTGGCCTGCGGTTCGAAGGAATTCAGGAAATTCATGCAGTGCCCCTCTTTTGACAGCGAAGCGGCGAGCATAGGGGCAAACCCGGTTCGCGCGGAAGCGGGCACCCGGTTGTGGGCCGGTATCACGGATGTGGCTGGCCCGCCCTATTCAGAGCAGGTGGAGAGCGATAGCCTTGATGCGCCTGAGCGGCGGGGTGGGGATCATGGGGCGTTGGCGGATCGGGGTTCTGTTTCTGCTGTTTCTGGCGGCGCCCGCATGGGCGGTTGCCGAGGCGGACCTTCCACCCTTGCCATGGACCGATGACCTGACATTGACGACGAAAGTGATGTCGCAGTTGCGGCAGGGCGACATCAAGGCCATGGCGCCTTTTGCACAAAAGGCCGAAGCCGCGCTGAAGCGGGCGCGGGCCTTTTTCCCCGATGGCGTGGTGGTCGGCGGCAAGCGCTACATGCTGGTCGATGGCGACGCGGAAATCGAGATCGCCAAAGCCCGGGCAAAGGCTCTGGCGAAGAGTGACGGGACGGCCGGAGAAGTGGTGCCACTGGGCAACTTCTATGCCCT
>JAFECO010000341.1 GCA_018242085.1 Pseudomonadota bacterium | reverse complement strand
GCCAAGGTGGCCTTTTTGAGAAAGGCACGGCGTCCCACCATGCGGTCGTCATCGCGCTTCGCCATGCGAGTCCCCACCCGTGCGGCGGCATTGTTTCAGCAAGGCGGCGGGACGGTCAATGCATGGCGGCACTTCGCGGTTGCGAAGAGCTAAGTGGGATTTTCCAAGCTGAACAGCGCCGCGTCGTCGTCATAGGAGAACAGCTCTCCGAAGCGGGCCCAGGACACGACGGTTTTCAGCGAATCCTCCGCCGCGTCTTCGGCCATGTGATCTTCCAACTCGTCCAGGAAGCGGCTCTTGGGCGCGGAGTGGCTGGCGCGTTCGTCCAATATGCGGCGGATATGCCCGGCCAGGGGCACATTGTTCATCAGGGAGCGGGAGAAGATTTCCTTGCGCTCGTTGAGATCCGCGTCGGCGAAACGCTTGCCCATATGGGTGAGCTTGATATCGCCACCTTCGACATCCGCCAGGCGCAGCAGCTGCATGGCTTCGGCGACGGGAAAGAGCTCGTCCACTTCCAGTTCCTGTTCATAGGCGATGTCGGGAAGGTCGGCCTTGCCGTCATAGGGCGCGGCGGCCAAGGCTTCGATCAAGCCGGAGATCTGGTTGGGCGAGACATGCACCAGCGGCATTTCGATGCCGGCATTGGCGCGGGCCTGCTGCTCGCGCAGGCGCTCCACCCGGCGGGCGGTCATTTCGACATAGATCTGGTCGACATAATGCTCGAACTGAGGCGAGGTGCGGTCGCGCGGCTGGGGCAGGTCGATCTTGATTTCCGAACCGACCCGGCCCGGATTGGACGAGAAGAGCAGCACCCGGTCGCACATCAGGACCGCTTCCTCGATGTTGTGCGTGACCAGGACGATGCCTTTGATCGGCAGCTTGCCGTTGCCCCAAAGCTCCACCAGATCGGTGCGCAGATTCTCCGCCGTCAGCACATCGAGGGCGCTGAAGGGTTCGTCCATCAGAAGGATATTGGGATGCACCACCACGGCGCGGGCAAAGCCCACGCGCTGGCGCATGCCGCCGGACAATTCGCGCGGATAGGCGCTTTCGTAACCGTCCAGGCCGATCAAATCGATGGCGGCGAGCGCCCGCTCGCGCATCTCCCGCGGCGGCAGGTTCAAGGCTTCCAGCCCCAGCTGCACATTCTCCAGCACGGTGAGCCAGGGAAAGAGGGCAAAGCTCTGGAACACCATGGCGACGCCTTGCGCCGGGCCTTCGATGGGCGCGCCCATGTAAGTGAGGCGCCCGCCTTGTGGCCGCGCCAGGCCCGCGATCAGGCGCAGCAAGGTGGATTTGCCCGAACCCGACCGGCCCAGAAGGCCCACGATCTCGCCCTGCTTCAAGGAAAGATTGACATCGTCCAGCACCAGCAATTCCTCGCCGCCGCCGCGCGGGAAGGTGCGGCGCACATGCTCGACATTCAGAAGCTCTGCCATAACGATCTCTCGCAGCATCGGCCGGGAGTTGCCTAGCGACAGCGCAGGCAACGCGGCCCCTTTTGTTAAGTCAGCCTGAATTTGCGTTCGGCGTACCAGTAAAGCGGCCGCCATAAAAGCCGGTTTACGACCACCACGAAGAAGCTCATCACCGCGATGCCCAGCATCACATGCTGGAAATCACCGCTCGTCGTGGCGTCGGAAATGTATGCGCCCAGCCCATGCGCGTGAAGCGTGGTCTTTCCCCAGCTTGCGACTTCGGCCAGGACGCTGGCATTCCAGGCGCCGCCCGAGGCCGTGATGGCGCCCGTGACGTAATAGGGAAAGACCGCAGGCAGGGCGACCTTCTTCCACCACAGCCAGCCTTTGACGCCGAAATTCTCGGCCGCGTCGCGCAATTCCTGCGGCATGGTGCTGGCGCCGGCGATGACGTTGAACAGGATGTACCATTGGGTGCCCAGCACGATCAGCGGCGACAGCCAGATGTCGGGACTGGCGTCCCAGAACACGATCAGCGACACCACCAGCGGAAAGAGAAGATTGTTGGGAAAGGCCGCCAGGAATTGCGCCACCGGCTGCACGATGGCGGTGAGCTTGGGCCTCAGCCCCACATAAATTCCCACCGGGGTCCAGATCGCACTGGCGATGGCGATCAGCACGATCACCCTGATGAGAGTGATGACGCCCAGCCCGAAAGTTGTCGCCAGATCGTTCCAGCCGAAACGGGCCTGTTCGAAAAAGACCATAATGCGCCAAGCGGCGAAGGCGCCCAGCAACGCCAGCACGATATACCAGACAATGTCGGCGACCCGGCTGTCCACGTCGCGCACCGCGGCCTTGATGCCGAAGCTGGGCGGCTGCCAATGATAGGACCAGCGCATCATCTGTTCGAAGGGCGCGGTCATCAGATCGAGCAGGCGCGAGCGGCGATAGACGGTGAGCGCCCAGGATTGAGGCGCTTCCTCGGAAGGCTCGCTGGAGATGCGGAAGCGGTCGGCCCAGGCGACCAGGGGGCGGAACAGAAGCTGGTCGTAAATCAGGATCACGATCAGCATGGCCAGGATGGCGTAGAGGATGGCGGGAAGATTTTTCTGCGCGATGGCGAC
>JAFECO010000340.1 GCA_018242085.1 Pseudomonadota bacterium | reverse complement strand
GCGCGTCCGTCTTGATATTGGGCGCGGGCATCGCGGGCATGGTCGCGGCGATGGAGATGCGCGACGCCGGTTATAAGGTCACGGTGCTGGAATATAACGGCCGGCCGGGCGGGCGGAACTGGTCGCTCTATGGCGGCGACACTTATACCGAGCTTGGCGGCTTCACCCAGCATGTGCAGTTCGATCCGGGCCAGTATATCAATCCCGGTCCCTGGCGGCTGCCGCATCATCATTACGGCATCCTGCATTACGCCAACAAACTGGGCGTGACGTTGGAGCCGTTCCAGCAGGTCAATTACAACGCCTATGTCCACAACACCAACGTGAATGGCGGCAAGCCCAAGCGCTTCCGCGAAGTGCAGGCCGACTTCCACGGCCATGTCGCGGAGCTCTTGGCGAAATCGACCAAGCAGAGCGCGCTCGACCAGGACGTGACCAAGGAAGATCAGGCGATCCTGCTCGAAGCGTTGCGCGCCTGGGGCGCGTTGGACAAGGACATGAAATATGTGAAGGGGCGCGCCAGCTCCAACCGGCGCGGGCCGCTGGTGGATGACGGCGGCGGGCTCAATTCGCTGCCCACTTATTCCGAGCCGGATTCGATGAGCACGGTACTGAATTCCTATATGTGGCGCGCCATCGGCTGGGGCCATGATTACGAGTACCAGACCTCGATCTTCCAGCCCAAAGGCGGCATGGGGTCGATCGGCAAGGCCTTCGGCGCGGCGCTGGGCAATCTGATCACCTACAATGCGAAAGTGATCGACATTCATCAGGACGATAAAGGGGTCACCGCGACTTACATCGACAGCCGCACCGGCGGCGCGCCGCAAAAGGCCAGCGCCGACTGGTGCATCTGTACCATCCCGGCTTCGGTGCTGTCGCAGATCCCGATGAATGTGTCGGGCAAGATGAAGGCGGCGATCAACGCCATTCCGTATGGCGCGGGGCTGAAGATCGGCCTGCAGATGAAGCGCCGCTTCTGGGAAGAAGACGACCGCATCTATGGCGGGCTCACCTATACCAACCAGCCCAATGCCATGATCGGCTATCCGATGTGGGATTATTTCTCCAAGGGCAAGGGCGTGCTGCTGGGCACATACCTGATGGGCGCGGGCGCCTTCGTCGCCTCCGCCAAGCCGCCGGAAGAGCGGATCAAGGACGCGCTGGAATATGGCGAGAAGGTTCATCCCGGCCAATACAAGGCCAATTTCGAATGCGGCGTGGCCGTCGCCTGGCATCGCGTGCCCTGGACGCTTGGCTGTTCCGGCCAATGGACGGAAGAGGCGCGCGAGCAGCATTACAACAATGCCTGCGCGCTGGACGGCCGCATCGTGCTGGCGGGTGAACACATTTCCCGTCTACCCGCGTGGCAGGAAGGCGCGGTGACGTCGGCCACCGACGCGATGACGCGGCTGCATGCGAGGGTGATGAGCGCGTAAGAAACAATGTCATCCCCGGCGAGGCGCGTATGCGCCGAGGGAAGGGGATCCAGGTGATTGCCACCGTCACGGTCTCGCGACCTGGATTCCCTTCCCTCGCATCGCCTGCAAAGCAGCCGATGCTCGCCGGGAATGACAAGAGAATGAAATTCGTCGGCATGGTTGCTCGACAAGAAGAAGCAGGGGATTCGATATGAGAGTTGGTTTGGTTGTTGCCGTCGCGGGATTGTTTGTCTCCACCGCCGCCATGGCCGACGGGGCGCAGGATATGGGCGCGGGCGCGATGAATCGCGGCGGGCCTTATGACTTCAAGGGCGGGCAGGCGATCTACACCAATGTCTGCCAGGGCTGCCACATGCCCGACGCCAAGGGCGCGGTGGGCGCGGGCATGTATCCGGCGCTGGCCAAGAATGAGAAGCTGGAAACGGCGGGCTATCCCGTGGCGGTGATCACCCACGGCCAAAAGGCGATGCCGTCCTTCGGCACCTTGCTGAACGACCAGCAGGTGGCCGATGTGGTCAATTACATCCGCACCAATTTCGGCAACAAGTACAAGGACAAGGTGAAGCCGGAAGACGTGAAGGCGCAGCGGTAAGCTCCGCCTCGTCATCGCCCGATTTATTCGGGCGACCCATGACGGGCGTTTATGGTGAACTGCCAGTCTTCATGGATGGCCCGGAGCCGTTAGCGCCAGCGTCGTGCGGCGGGCCATGACGAAAATTGGAACGCTTTGGGGGAGTGTGTCATGGCCGATCCCAGCAACCGCGCAGTAAGCCGCCGTTCCTTGCTCACCATGATCGGCACGGTGGCCGGCGCCACCGCCATGTATAATGCGATGACCGAAATGGGCTTCGCGCAGGAGTCAGGTTATCCCGGCCCGCCGAAGCTGGGACAGGCAAAACCCGGCGCCTCGGTTCTGGTGCTGGGCGCGGGGTTGGCGGGCATGGTGGCGGCGATCGAGCTGCGCGATGCCGGCTACAAAGTCCAGCTGCTGGAATATCAGAACCGCGCGGGCGGGCGGAACTGGTCGATCCAGGGCGGCGACAGTTACACCGAA
Organism: Pseudomonadota bacterium; assembly: GCA_018242085.1. GTDB lineage: Bacteria > Pseudomonadota > Alphaproteobacteria > Micropepsales > Micropepsaceae > Rhizomicrobium. The sequence goes on along the minus strand of JAFECO010000340.1, from coordinate 56 downwards.
CTTGGCGGCGCCACCCAGCATTGCCAGTTCGAAGCGGGCCATTATCTCAATCCCGG
>JAFECO010000033.1 GCA_018242085.1 Pseudomonadota bacterium | reverse complement strand
GTCGATATCGTGCTGCCGCGCATCAGCGATCACATCTATATGGAGTGGGCGACGCTGGGCAATCTGCGCTTCTTCAAGCACATCCCGGCCAACATCTATCTGAGCGATCCTCCCTTTGATCATTCCAAGCTGATGACCATGGACGGCGAATGGTCGCTGATCGGCAGTTCGAACTGGGATACGCGCAGCTTCCGGCTGAACTTCGAATACGACCTGGAATGCTACGATGCCGGCCTGACCGCATCGCTCGATGCCACCATCGACGCAAAAATCGCCGGCGCGCTCAAGCTGGATCCCGTCAGGCTGGCGGCCAAGCCGGTGCCGTATCGCTTGCGCGATGCCGCCGCCCGGCTGTTGATGCCGTATCTTTGAGGACGCGCGCCGCGAACGGCAGGGCAACAAAAAAGGCCGCCCGAAGGCGGCCTTTTCCGAGAAGTCTTGACTGCCGAACTTAGGCGGCGATCGCCAGAGCGCGTGCCTGGCGGCGGCGCATCATCAGGCCGATGGCGCCGAAGCCCAGGAACAACATCGCCCAGGTGCCCGGCTCCGGAACGGCCGAAGCAAAGCTGAGATTGTCGAGCGCGAAGTCGTTGCCGCTAGGAGCGTTGATGTTGTTGATCGCACGCAGGCTGACCGTGCCGGTGGCTCCCGCCATGTAGATCGCGCTCAGTGAGGTCAACACGCCCGCATCGCCCGGCGGAGTGGTGGTGTGGCTGACCAGGTCACTCCAGGAGAAGCCATTATCCGTGCTGATCTGGAAGATGATCGAGGACGGCGAATTCGAACCGGTGAAGCTTTCGTTGCAGCAGACATTCATCACGTCGGCCGCGAAATTATACTTGCCGCCGGAGACGACGTTGATCGCGCTTTCCTGCCAGATGGTCAGGTTGCCGGCCGTCGCGCCGTTCGCGATCAGCATCGGGTTGCTGCCCGCGATATTGACCCAGAAGCCGTGCACGCTGAAGGGATTGGCCGCGATGGTGATATTGCCTTCCGGCCACATGACGTTCGGCGCCGGCGCAACATAATTGTATTGGGTGGTGAAACCGGAATTGCCGGCGCTGAAATCACCATTGGTGATCAGGTTGGTCGCCGCAGAGGCGATCGAGGGCGCCATCGCGAAAGCGGCGACGACAGCGGACAAAATGATCTTACGGGAAAGCATCGGCGATATCCCTCTCAGTAATTCCGACTCGGTTCTATCGGATCAGATTGGCCCAAGCTAGTGGCGAAGTCCTTGTTAACCATGAAATTTTCAAGACTTCCGGTTGCAAAGCAAGCACTTGCAGTACTTTTCCGCTTCCGGGGCCGGCTATCCGTATGAATATTCGATAAAAACCCGGAATTCCCAGTTGCTTCTTCTTCGCAAATTGAGAGGCCGGAAGACCGGCCTCCGCTTTGCGTTAGATGAACTCCCTGCCCCACCGGAAAGATCCAGCTGGATTATGAAATTTCCGGCCCTGGCCGAGCGGCAAAGCCGGCCATATTCCCGGACCGGCCCCGATCAAACCCTTTCCGGATGCCATGTTTCACGGCGTTTTTCGGATGGCACCCGGCGCGATGCATGGGAGCCCCCCTCCCTCCATGCTAGAATGCGTTCTTCGGCATGGGGGCAAGATTGGCGCTGACGTTCGATTCGATCGCGGTTTTCGATCCGGCGTCGCAAGGCATCAAATTCGCGGGCCGGCATGTCGATCCCGCGGGCGCGGAACGCTTCGTCATCTGCTTGGTGTCCGGCGAGGCATTGCGGGCCAAATTCGGGCTTGAGGATCCTTCGCCCGATCAGCTTCTCGCCGCTTACGGTCAGATCAAGAACGACATCCATCGGGCGGCGGCAAGAAGGTTTGCGGCGGGGGAAAAGCGGCCATCCATATCCGCGCAGGATTTGCTCTGAGCGCGCCGCGAGAATCCCGGACATTTTTTCGACGAAAACCGCCCCGAATCTGGAGACACAGCGGATTGCGAAGAAATGTCCCGCTCACTAAAACCTTAAATGTTCAATGACGGAGCGTCGATGCGCATACTGATTACCGGCGGGGCGGGCTTCATCGGATCCTGCGTGATCCGCCATTGCCTGCGCCACACCGCGCACCAGATCATCAATCTCGACAAGCTGACCTATGCGTCCGACCTTCGCAGCCTGAACGAAGTCCTGCCCAGCGATCGTTATGTGTTCGAGCAGGCCGATGTCGCGGACCGCGCCCGGCTGGATCGCATTTTCGCGGAGCATCAGCCTGACGCCGTGATGCATCTGGCGGCGGAATCCCATGTCGACCGCTCGATCGACGGGCCGTCCGCTTTCATCCAGACCAACATCTTGGGGACTTATGTGCTGCTGGAAGCGGCGCGGGCCTATTACAACGGGCTCACGCCCGACCGCAAAGCGCGTTTCCGCTTCCATCATGTCTCAACCGACGAAGTGTTCGGCTCGCTGGGCGATGCGGGCCTGTTCACCGAAGCCTCGCCCTATGCGCCCAATTCTCCCTATTCCGCCAGCAAGGCCTCGTCGGACATGCTGGTCCGGGCCTGGCACCACACCTATGGCCTGCCGGTCGTCACCAGCAATTGCTCGAACAATTACGGGCCGTATCAATTTCCGGAAAAGCTGATCCCCGTGGTGATCCTGGCCGCGCTGGGCGGGCACCCCATACCGGTTTATGGAACGGGCGCGAATGTCCGCGACTGGCTGTTCGTCGAAGATCATGCCCGCGCGCTGGTGCGGATTCTGGAGGCGGGCCGGGTGGGCGAGACCTACAATGTGGGCGGGCGCAATGAATTGCGCAATATCGATCTGGTCCGTCTTCTGTGCGGGGCGCTGGACGAGCTGTTGCCGGACAGTCCGCATTGCCGGCACGAACAATTGATCACCTTCGTCACCGACCGGCCCGGCCATGACCTGCGCTATGCGATCGACGCCTCCAAGATCGAGCGCGAACTGGGCTGGACCCCCGAAACCACCGCCGAACAGGGGATCCGCAGCACGGTGGCTTGGTATCTTGAGAACCGTTGGTGGTGGCAGCCGATCCGGGAAAAAGGCACCTCCAGCGACCGTCTCGGTTTGGGCGCGAAAGCGCACGCCCGCGCGGATGCGGGCTGACCATGGTCGGTATCGAGCGTTTTCCCGTTCCCGGCCCCCTGCTCGTTCAGACGCGGCGGTTTGAAGATGCGCGAGGCTTCTTCAGCGAAACCTACAATGCCCGCGCGTTCGCGGAAGCCGGGATTTCCTCGGTCTTTGTCCAGGACAATCATTCCCTCTCGCGGGAAAAGGGCACGGTGCGGGGCCTGCATTTCCAGCGCCCGCCGCGCGCGCAGGAAAAACTCATCCGCGTCGCCAAGGGACGCATCCTGGACGTGGCGGTGGACATCCGCAAAGGATCGCCCACCTACGGCAAGCATGTCGCCGTGGAGCTGACCGACACCGATGGCCGCCAGCTTTATGTGCCCGCCGGTTTTGCCCATGGCTTCTGCACTTTGGCGCCGGATACCGAGGTGATCTACAAAGTCACCGATTTCTGGAGTCCGGATTGCGAAGACGGGGTGCTCTGGAACGATCCCGCGCTCGCGATCGCCTGGCCGGATTTCGCTGGCGCGCAGCTTGCCGCCAAGGACGCCGCGCTGGCGCCGCTCGGCGCGCTGGACAGCCCCTTCACCTTGGGTCGCGAATGACGGCCGCCCTGAATATTCTTCAGTTCGGATCGAGCGGTCAGCTAGGAACCGAGCTGACCGCGGTCTTGTCCAAGGACACCGGTGTGCGCACCACTGTTCTCAGCCGTGCGGAGGCGGACTTTACCGATCCATCCGCCATCGAAAACGCCGTCCTCAAAACGGGCCCACTCGATGTGGTGATCAATGCTGTTGCCTATACCGCGGTGGACCGGGCCGAACAGGACGAGGCGCTTGCCCATCGGGTGAATGCGGAGTCCGTGGAAGCCATGGCGCGGGCCTGCGCCGCGCGCGGCGTGCCCCTGATCCATGTGTCGACGGATTATGTTTACGACGGTGCCAAGCCCGATCCCTATGTGGAAAGCGATGCCACCGCACCCCTGAATGCCTATGGCCGCACCAAGCTGGCCGGGGAAAACCGGATCCGCGATCACCTGCCCGCGCATGTGATCTTGCGGACATCCTGGATCTATAGCGCTTCGGGACGCAACTTCATGACCACCATGCTGCGGCTGGGACAGGAGCGCGACGAAGTCCGCGTGGTCGACGATCAGCATGGCGCGCCGACATCCGCGCGCGAACTGGCGCAAGCGATTGGCGCAATCGCGCGGCAGATCACGGGCCCGGCCGCGCCATTCGGGACCTATCATTATGCCGATGCGGGCGAGACAAGCTGGTGCGGTTTTGCGGCGGAGATATTCCGCCAGGCCGGGCTGAAGACGCGGCTCCTGCCCATCCCTGCCAGCCAGTACCCGACCCCCGCCAGGCGGCCCGCCAATTCCCGGCTGGACCTCACAAAGATTTCCCGGATATTCGGCATTCATCCGCCGGCGTGGCAGGTGTCGCTCGCCAGGGTGCTCGCCGGGATGAAGGAGACGCGCAGATGAAAGGCATCATACTCGCCGGTGGTTCGGGGACACGGCTGCACCCCGTAACACTTTCCATCTCCAAGCAGCTTCTGCCGATCTATGACAAGCCGATGATCTATTATCCGCTGTCGACCTTGATGCTGGCGGGGATACGCGAAATCCTGATCATCACCACGCCGGACGATCTTTCCGCATTTCAGCGCCTGCTCGGCGACGGCAACAAATGGGGCCTGTCGCTGTCTTATGCGGTTCAGCCCAGGCCGGAAGGATTGGCGCAGGCCTATATCATCGGCGAGGAATTTGTCGGCGGCGGACCCAGCGCGCTGATCCTGGGCGACAATCTTTATTTCGGCCATGGCTTGCCAGAACAACTTACCCGCGCCGCGAAGCGGCCCAAGGGCGCCACGGTGTTCGGCTACCGGGTCAAGGACCCCGAACGCTATGGCGTGGTGGAATTCGGCGATGGCGGCAAAGCCATCTCCATCGAGGAAAAACCGAAACATCCCAAGTCGAATTATGCGGTGACCGGACTCTATTTTTATGACGGTCGGGCGCCTTCTTTCGCGAAATCCCTCAAACCTTCCGCGCGCGGCGAACTGGAGATCACCGCGCTCAACAATCTCTATCTGGAGCGCGATGAACTGGTGGTGGAAATCCTCGGCCGCGGGCATGCCTGGCTCGATACGGGAACCCACGATTCTCTTTTGCAGGCCGGCGAATTCGTTCGCACCGTGGAAGCCCGCCAGGGATTGAAGGTGGGGTGTCCCGAAGAGGTCGCTTATCAAATGGGCTTCATCGACCGGGAGGCGGTCCGGGCCCTTGGCAAGGCATTGGAGAAAACCGGCTACGGCCAATATCTCCTGGATATCGCCGCTGTCGGCCGGACCGGATCGCAATAGCCCGTACCGCAGGGCGGACCCGGCCATGGAAGTGCCGCATTTTTCCAAATACTGGCCCAAGCAGGCCCAAAGCAGGAATCTGAATCCGTTGGGAGAACCAATTCGATAGCAGCGCGTTGTCCAAACTGCGCCACGTAGGGCGGGGTTTTAATACTTACAAATAGCCGCTTTTTTCACGAAACGATCATGGTCCTCCCGATGGTTAACTATACAAACCCCTGTCCTTTTCCGGCCCGCGGAACCACTATATGGTCCAGCGCCAAGAAAGCTTTTGTCGCCAACTCTCCGACGTGCCAGCCCGGCTGATCGGCCGAATGCCGAACACCTAGTTTCTCGTTTTTGGGGTTTGAATGCCGGACGTGATTCAACAGATCAACTGGGCAGGCCAGAGTCCGGCCGAAGAGCTTAACGGGGTCAGCATCTCCTCCGCACCGTCATCTTTCTATGAAGGCGCGCTTCGCATCCGCCAATCCGCCGCCAAACGCGCCCTGGATTTTGTGGGGGCCGCGATCGGCTCTTGTGTCCTTCTCCCTTTTCTGGCGCTGATCGCGCTGGCGATCGCCATCGAAAGCCGGGGACCGATCCTGTTCCGCCAGCGGCGCTCCGGCCGGGACGGCAAGATCTTCGTCATCTACAAGTTCCGCACCATGCATGTCCTGGAAGACGGCAACGACATCGTCCAGGCCACGCGCAATGACGGGCGCACCACCATGGTGGGACGCTTCCTGCGCCGCTCCAGCATCGACGAGCTCCCGCAATTGCTGAACGTGCTCAAGGGCGAGATGTCGCTGGTGGGCCCGAGGCCCCACGCCGTGGCGCATGACCAATATTATTCGCAGACCGTGCCGGCTTACGATTTGCGCTTTTTCAGCAAGCCGGGAATCACGGGCCTGGCGCAAGTCCGCGGCTTTCGCGGCGAAGTGCGCGACATCCATCACATGGAAGAGCGGATCGCCTGCGACCTCGAATATATCGAGAGCTGGTCGCTGGGAATGGACATGCGCATCCTGTTCCTGACCGCGGTCAGCGCGCCGTTCCACCGCACCGCCTATTGACGCGGCCGGCCACGGCGTCCGAAGCCGGCGACGCGCAATTCCCGCAAAATTGAACGATACTAGCTGCGAACCGTCTGTTCGACGGGAACGCTTTGCACCAGATCCGGATCGGACGCGACATCCAAGGTCTTGCCGTCGCCGATATGGGTGCTGAGCAGCCACAGATAGGGCGCGATACTGTCTTCCACGAACCGGTAGATCACCGAATCCTCGGACGGCATCTCGATCAGAAGGTCGCTGGCGACCAGCTGCGCGATCAACTCCTCGCAGCGGCGGATGGTGTCGGAATTGGCCATCGCGGTGCGGATATCTTCCTTGCGGAAACTGCCGCCGCCCAGAAGCGCCGTACCTGCCAGGGCGCCCAGCGCCCTGGTCTGGCCTTCGCGCACCGTCTTCCAGAGCAGGCCCTGGCAGCGGTTGGAAAGCCGGGCCTTGAATTCGCGCACCGCCATCTTGATGGCGGCGGCGGCATTCTCGCCCGTCACATTCGAGCGTCCCGCTTCCAGCGCATACAAGCCGGCATTGAGGCTGATCAGGCTGGCGATATAGGGCGAACCATGCGCCGCCACCACGATCGCGCGGGTCGCATTCTCGTCGAAGCGCACGCCGCCCAGCTCCTCGCCATTCTTGATCAGAAGGCGGATCTCCGACACCGTCATCCAGGGTACTTGCAGCGCATAGATATTGCGCTGGATCGACGGCGTATGTTCGATCAGCTCCACCAGATTGGCGGCAACGCCGGCGATCACGAGCTGAACCCGCACCAGCCGGTCGGAGAGATTCTTGATCAGCTCGGCGACATCGCGGCGGAAAAGCGTGGATTCACTGCGATCGAATTCATCCAGCACGATGACGACGCGGGTGCCCACGATCTTGGCCAGGAAATCGCTGGCGATGCGGGCGGAGATGGGTGTTTCCGGCAGGATGTCGGCCAGGGTCTGGCCTTTTTCGACTTCCTCCGAGGTTGGCCCAACCGTGCTGTGAAACAGCATCGGAATGCTGGCCGCGACGGTGCGGAACACTTCGTCGAAATTGGAATCCGAGCCGCAGGACACATAGACCACCAGATAGCGCGCATCGCGCGCCGCCTGGGCCAGCACATGCAGGACGGAGGTCTTGCCCAGGCCTCGCGAGCCATAGAGCACCGTGTGCAGGCGCTGCTCTTCGATGGCGCGGATCAGATGGGTGAGGATTTCGGTGCGGCCGGCGAAGCGTTTGCGGTCGCCCACCGGCTGCGAAGGCGTAAAGGCTTCCAGCAGCTTCATGCGGGCCCGCGCCTGGGCGTCGATCGCCTGGGGATTCACATGGTCGTTGGCATTGGCCCGGAAACGGGGAAAGGGTTCGCTCTTGGGCGCGGGCGCGCGCGGCGCGGCGTTCGCCGGCGGCAATGGCGCCAACCGTCCCGCCGAGGCGTCGGGCCGCAGCGTGGGCTCGGCATCCGGCTTATTCCAAGGCGCCAGGCGGCCTAGTTTTTCAAAAAACGTCATAGCAGCACTTTAACCCATTTTTGCACTGCACCATGCTCAATTCGCACTGCCATGTCGAAGGGCAAAAGATAGCAATCCTTGTTTAAGAAAACCTAGGACTTTCGGCTCAGGAATTCTAATTGATCGTCATTAAGTTAATATGATCGGCGCGAACAGTGTTTGGCCCGCATTTCAAAGGCCGGGTCAGCCCGATAGTCTAACGCATCTATGGCAAAATAGTGCCGGTCCGGGGACGGCTTTCGCGCTTTAGGCGCCCCGCCCCACCAACAGGCCCATGGCGTTGAACATCCGCCAGAAGCGCAGGCGATAAAGAATGGCAAGCGCCCCGAACCGCTGCCGGATCCCGGCGATGCGCCGCGAGCGAAGCGCTTTGCCAGAATGGAACACAGCCGATAGCGGCAACGCCAAGGTCCGGAGCAGCCATTTGATCCGGCCATGCCGCTCCCGGCTCGCCAGGGCATAGGTTTCCGCATTGATGCGAACCCATTTGTGCCGAAGTTCGTCCCAGGTGCGGCGTGCCGGATGGCCCACCAGCGCGTCGGGGGCATAGCCGAGACGGAAATTGAGCGCGATGGCGCGGCGGGACCAATCGACATCTTCCGACAAGCCCGTGCCGAAACCGTTCACGGCCTCGAACACGCTGCGCGGACAAAAAAGATTGCCGGACGGGGCAAACCCCTTCTTCAACACATAGCTTTCGGCATCGAAAGCAAAGACCCGTTCAAAGGCTTCGGTCGCGCTCATCCCCTCGGCGCCGCGGGTCAAGACTTCGATGCCCCCGCCGGCAAAATCGCATCGCGACAGAGCCGCGACGCCGCTTTCCAGCCACCGCTCATGCGGCACGCAATCCGAATCGATGAAGGCCAGAATCTCGCCCGTCGACGCGGCGGCGGCGCCATTGCGGGCGGGGCCCGCTCCTCTTTGGCGCACCGTCACCAGGCGCGCGCGGCCGGCGATGACCTCTTGAACGGCCGCCTCGCCTTGCGGCGAGCCATTGTCCGCCACCACGATCTCGGTATCCTCGGCGGGAAAAGTCTGGCGGCCCAAAGCCGCCAGGCACAGATCCAAAGCCGCCAGATCGTTATAATGCGGAATGATCACGCTGACTTTCACAGGTGGGCTTTCACAAGTGGGCTTTCATGGACCGGCTGCACGCTCTTGTCGTGTGGCGAGGAACCCGCGATATGGTAGCCTCATAACGGTATCACGCAATCTTCGAAGCGCCGCCACCAGACACCCCGGAATCCGGATATATGCAAACCATTTATGATTGGGTCACCATGGCCGTATTTTCCGGTCTGGTCGTGCTTTTTCTCAACCGTTCGATGGCGCCCGAAGAAAAGCAGGACAATATCTATCACTATGGTCCTCCGGCTCTCGGCTGCGCCGTCGCCAACTATCTGGGCAATCACGACCAGCGCATGGCGGCGATCGCCCTTATCATCGCCGTGGTGGGCTATATCCTGTTTTTCCTCCAGCCCTTCGCAAAGCGCTAGGCCCCGATCGCCATCAGGGCGGAAGCGCGCGGGGTGCCGATCAGCGCCCGCCGCTCCTTGGCGGCCACGTGCATAACCAGATTCGGGATAAAGCGTTCCATGATGGCGAGCGATGCCGCCTTGTCGGGCCCTATGACGGAGAAGCGGGCCAGCAATCCGTCCGGTATGAAGCGATGCATGGCCGTGCGAAGACGCTCCACGCGCTGCTCGCCCACCGTGGTGGGAAATGCTTCTCCGAGCCGGGTCCAATAAAGGATGGTTTCGTCGCGATCGCTGGAGGTGGCGATCAAGCGGCGGCAGGGAACCGTCACTCCGGCCGGAAGGGCCAAGGTCAGGGGTGTATTCTCCTGAATGGCAAAGCCGAATGCCGGGTAGCAGACCTCCGGGCGGTGCAGCTGCAACTCGTTGCTTTCCACATCGCCATGGGCCATCAGCATGATCACCTGATCGCCGGTGGATTCCTGACGATAAATCCGGCCCACGGTTTCGCCGTAAAGCCGCGCCGCCAGGCTGTCCGGGGTTTCGGGCGCCACCAGGTCGCT
>JAFECO010000339.1 GCA_018242085.1 Pseudomonadota bacterium | reverse complement strand
TGAGAGCCGAGCCGCAGGTTTATCACGAGCGGCTGGCCTATGAGCTTTCCATCATCAACCGCATGGGGTTTCCCGGCTACTTCCTGATCGTTTCGGACTTCATGCGCTGGACCAAGGCGCAAGGCATTCCGGTCGGTGTGCGCGGCTCCGGCGCCTCTTCGCTGGTGGCCTGGGCGCTGGACATCACCAACCTGGATCCCTTGCGCTTCGGCCTGTTCTTCGAGCGGTTCCTCAACCCCGAACGCATCTCGATGCCGGACTTCGATATCGATTTCTGCCAGGAGCGGCGCGACGAAGTGGTGCGCTATGTGCGGGACAAATACGGCGCCGACCGCGTCGCCCATATCATCGCGCTGGGATCGCTCCAGGCCCGCGCGGCGGTGCGCGATGCGGGCCGGGTGCTCCAGATGCCGCTGGGACTGGTCGATCGCATCGCCAAGCTGATCCCCAATCCGCCGGGCAAGCCCATGTCGCTGAAAGACGCCATCGACAGCGAGCCTCGGCTTCAGGCGATCGCCGAATCCGAACCCATCGCCCAGCGCCTGTTCGAAATCACCGGCCGCATCGAAGGCCTTTATCGCCATGCGTCCACCCATCCGGCCGGCGTGGTGATCGGCGACCGGCCGCTGGACGAGATCCTGCCGCTCTATCGCGATCCGCGCTCCGAAATGCCGGTGACGCAGTTCGACTATGAGGACGCGGAAAAAGCCGGCCTGGTGAAGTTCGACTTTCTCGGCCTCAAGACGCTGACCGTCATCGCCAAGGCGGAAGAGCTGCTGAAGAACCGGGGCATTTCGCTCAACACCCAGACCATCGATTTCGACGATCCCGGCACCTTCGAAATGCTGGCGCGGGGCGACAGTATCGGCGTCTTCCAGCTGGAAGGCGCGGGCATGCGCGACCTGATGCGCAAGATGAAGCCGGACCATATCAACGATCTGGTGGCGCTGGTGGCGCTTTATCGTCCAGGTCCGATGGACTCCATTCCCAAATACATCGCCTGCAAGAACGGCAAGGAGGCGGTGGAGTACCTGCATCCGCTCTTGGAGCCGATCCTGCGCGAATCCTATGGCGTGATGACCTATCAGGACGATGTGATGCGCATCGCCCGCGAATTGGCCGGATATACCCTGGGCGAAGCGGATCTTTTGCGCCGTGCCATGGGCAAGAAGATCCCCGCCGAAATGATCGTGCACCGGGAGAAATTCCTCAAAGGCGCCCATGAGCGCGGCATCACTCAATCCGTCGCCGAACAGATTTTCGAGCAGGCGGAGAAATTCGCCGGCTATGGCTTCAACAAGGGCCATGCCGCCGCCTATGCGCAGGTCGCCTATCAGACGGCCTATCTCAAGGCGAATTATCCGGTCGAATTCCTCGCCGCCTCGATGACCTTGGATATCGGCAATACCGACCGGTTGAATGTCTTCCGGCAGGAAGCGCAGCGGCTGGGCGTGAAGATCGCCCCGCCGGACATCAACCGGTCCGAAGCGGTGTTCAGCTGCGATGCCGAGGCACGCATCGTGTTTTACGCTCTTGCCGCGGTCAAAGGCGTGGGCCGCCAGGCGATGGATCATGTGGTGGAAATCCGCACGGCGGGCGGGAACTTCAAATCCATTTCCGATTTCGCCCGCCGGGTCGACCCCAAGCTGGTCAACAAGCGGGCGTTTGAAAATCTGGTGCGGGCCGGCGCCTTCGATGGACTGAACAAGAACCGCCGCCAGCTGGTGGAGAATTCCGACCGCATTCTGGGCGGCGCCCAGGCGGCGGCGCGCGAGCGGGAAAGCGGCCAGGTGTCTCTGTTCGGCGGCGGGGATTCTGCGGCCGAAGAATTGCGCCTCACCAATGTTCCGGACTGGCCCGCGCACGAAAAGCTGGGCGAAGAATTCGGCGCCATGGGGTTTTATCTCTCAGGCCATCCCTTGGACGCGTACGGCTCGGCCCTGAAAAGGCTGGGCGTGACCACCTATGCCAGCCTGGTGGAAGACCGGCGTTCCGGCTTCAAGGCCAAGCTGGCCGGCACCATGATCAAGAAGTCCGAGCGGCGCGGCCGCAACGACCAGATGTACGCCTTCGTCTCCTTCTCCGATTCCACCGGCATGTTCGAGATCATGCTGTTTCCCGAAGTGCTGGCGGCCAGCCGGCCCTTGCTGGAAGCGGGCAAGAGCCTGGTGATCTCGGCCAGCGCCGATTGGGATGGCGACGAACTGAAATTGCGGGCCGCTTCCATCACCGATCTGGATCAGGCGGCCGCCAGCGCAGGCGAGGGGATGGTGGTGCGGCTGGAAAGCGCGGCATCGCTGTCCGCCATCGCCGCACAGTTGACGCAGCCCGGCAAAGGGCTGGTCAGTTTCGTGGTGCCGGGCGGCGAAGGCGAGGAAGTGGAGATCGCGCTGGCAAAACGGCACGCAGTAACGGCGGTCCTGCGCAGCAACATCGCGGCCATTCCCGGCGTGCTGTCGGTCGAGGCCGTCTAGGCCGCCAGGGCGCTTTCGATCCGCTTCAGCGCTTCGCCAAGGCCTTGCGCATCGCGGGCGAAACAGATGCGCAGATATGCATCGTC
>JAFECO010000338.1 GCA_018242085.1 Pseudomonadota bacterium | reverse complement strand
CAATTCGTGACCGTGGAGGAAGTGGCGGACCTTGCCGTCTTCCTGGCGTCGGACAGCGCCCGCTCCATCACCGGCGCGATCATTCCCATCGATGGCGGCTGGACAGCGCAATAGGCGCCGTCTTTCACCAGGGATGAAACAGGGTGGCGGCGGCGATCACCAGCTCCGCCAGGATCAGGATCACGATCAGAAGCTCCAGCCGGGCGGAACGGGCCGTGTCCATCATGTCGGTGAACGTCTCGGCCGCGCTGGCGATCACGCTCATCTTGCCGTTGAGCAGAGTGCCCCGCTCGACGATTTCATATTCATCCTCCAGCCGGGCATAGAAGCGCTCCAGCTCCGGATGCTCCCACAATATGTCGGGCTTTTCCGCAAAGGCGATGCGGCCAGAGACCCGGTGCTGGGTGAGAAGCGCGGAGCCGACCAGCTTCAAAATCTCCGTGCGGGCGCTGGGAATGCGCCCCGTTGCGGCCAGCGCGCCGGCCGCCGGCTCGATGGCGTCCAGCACCGAGGCGATTTCCTTCTCGTAATAGGCCAGGGCCACGCTCTTGCCCAGAATATCGGCCAGCACCAGCACATGTGCGGGGTCAAGCTCGCGCAATTGCAACACGCCCGCCGCGCTCAAGCCTTCATCCTGGACCGGTCCCAGCTCCAAGCCGATGCGCTCTTCCTCGCGCGTGCCGGCAGGCGGTCCCGCCAGCAGCGCAAGCGCCTCTTCCTCTTCGGCGGGATCAAGGCCGATCAGCACCGCCGCGCCATAACGGAAGGCGACCACGAAGCCCTCGCCCTTGCGGAACGCGAAAGGCGCAGTGGAGATCACCCGCGCCTGCGCCGCGCGGTCCGGACTGAGGCGGTCGCCCAGAAGGACGGCGCGGGCCCTGACATTCCTTGCCGGGACGGTCATTGCCGGAATGGCGGCGCCGAAGTCGCATAGACGCAATCGGGGCCGCGCCAGACTTCGACCCGATCGCCGTCCTCGATCAGGCTTTTGGCGCGCCGGATGGCGGCATGATCGCTGGCCTGCGAACAGGCATGGATCACGGGCGAATTTTGCTGCTTTTTCACGATGCGGATCTCATAGGCGTCCAAGGAAAACTCCTTCGATCAACCCCCGTTGCATGGCGCCGATTCAAAGGCCGTTGCGCGAAACTGTCTAATGAATTTGGAACAAACATTCGTGTCGATGTTTCGCGGCCGCAACATGCCAAGTCCGGGCGGATTGGGCCTTGGAAGCCCGCCCCAGGGTCCCTAGGATGCCGCCGATAAGAATCTAAAAATGGGGATGGGGACATGCGAATTTCCAAACATATTGCCATGGGCATTGCCCTGGTTGCGTTCGCGGGCCTGGCGCGGGCGCAAGCTCCGCGCAGCGAGCCGCCCCTGCAACCCGACCCCACCACCCTGGACGAAGCCGCGCGGCCGGGCGCCAATTATGACAAGGCGGAATTCCGTTTCTGGGCGCCGGAGGGCGTGGCCAAGCTGGACGGCATCCTGGTGCTCAATCCCGGCTCGAACGGCGAAGGCCGGCAGATGGCGTCCGATCCGGTGTGGCGCCAATGGGCGGCCAGCCACAAGCTGGCGGTGATCGGCACCCATTTCACGGACAAGGTGCCGTCCTTCGTCGAGGATTATGCCGATGTGAGCAAAGGCAGCGGTCAGGCGCTGCTCAACGCCATCAACGCGTTCGCCAAACGCTCCAAGCATCCGGAACTGGCCAAGGCGCCACTGGTTTTGTGGGGCATGTCGGCGGGCGGGGAAGTGAATTACGAAATCGCCGCCTGGAAGCCGGAACGCGTCGCCGCCTTCATCGTCAACAAGGGCAATTTCTATTACACCGGCACCGCCTCCAAGGCGATGCGCGGGGTGCCCGCGCTGTTGTTCGTGGGCAATGACGACCTGCAATATCGCATCACCGCCGTTACCGGCATCTTCTCGATGAACCGCCGGCCGGGCGCGCTTTGGGCCCTGGTGCAGGAACCCAATACGCCCCATGCCGTGGGCCGCTCGGATGAAATGTCCCGCATGTTCTTCGATGACGTGCTGCCCATGCGGATCACATCCGGCTCCGCTACGTTGAAGCCGCTGGATGCGGCCAAAGGCTGGCAGGGCGATCTGGCCAAGCACACGGTCGCGGCGGTGGTTCCCGGCGCCAAGATGCCGGAAGAACCCACGGTCTGGCTGCCCACCGAACGCATGGCAAAGGCCTGGGTGGCCGTGGAAAACGGCACGCCGTTCGAGAAGTGAGCGGCCCGGCTCTTAACCATCCGCGCAGCAAAGAATTGAAATGCGCCATCCAATTGGAAACATGAGCCGAGCCCATATTCGGCCCCCAACAGGCCGCTGAGGGTTAGAGCCGGGCGCGGTGAACCCTCTCGCGCCCGGTTCGCCTAGCTCAGAACAACCAGCAGGTCCTTGGCGTCGATCTGGGCGCCCGGTGTCACCAGCAATTCGGTGACGGTGCCGTCGCGCGGCGCATGCAGCGCGGTTTCCATCTTCATCGCTTCGATGGTGAGAAGGACATCGCCCGCCTTGACCGCTTCGCCTTTCTTCACCGCGATGGTGGAGACGGCGCC
>JAFECO010000337.1 GCA_018242085.1 Pseudomonadota bacterium | reverse complement strand
AGAACGACGCGGCGATTCTGCGCCCGGTTGGCGCGGGTCTTGTTGTCGACCACCGGATCCTTCTTGCCGTAGGAGATAGTCGACATGCGGTTCAGCGGCACGCCATGCTGGTTCATGAACAGGCGCACGGCTTCGGCCCGCTGCTCGCCCAGCTTCTGGTTGACCGCATCGGATCCACGCGAATCCGTATGGCCCTGGATTTCCAGATAGACGTTGCGGTTGTCGTTCTTCAGCTTCTCCGCAAAGTCGGTCAGGCGCTGCGTGGCTTCCGGCGACAGCTTGGCGCTGTCGACCGGGAACTTCACCGAATCGTCGGACAGAACCATGGAGTAGAGGAATTTGCCTTCGGCCAGCTTGCCGGCGGCGGTGGCGCGATCGAGTGCTTCCTTGGTCGCCTGATCCAGCTGGGTCAGATGGGCTTCGTGCCGGTCGACCTGGCCTTGCGTGGCCTGCACTTTGGCGTCCACGGCAGCCACATGCTCGTTCACATAATCCTTGGTCGCGCAGCCGCCCAGGCTGAAAGCGCTGACGGCGATGGCGGTGAAAATGGCGGGTTTCATTATTTGCATTGGTAGTCCCTCTTGTCGGCCCTGCGGCATGGATATTCGCCGTGCGGCATGCAGTGTCAGCCTGGGCATACAGTGTGGCGGAAATGGGATGTTTTTAGGGGGCAAATAGGGTGTTTGTTGCAACGGTGTGGCAGGGCGGAGACTTGTTAACAGGTGAGTCGCAAACGTGTTCGCGCGGCCATCGTCACGCCGCTTGCGCAGTGCAGCAATCGATGACCGGAATGGATGTGTTTGCCTGACAACGCTTTTCGTTGCACCCGACCGATGCCGGCGTTCAAATGTCCGGTTCCCTGCGGGTAAATTTTCGCTATCGTGCTTCCATGCAGGGGCGGCAGTTTTCCAACGACAATGATATCGCGCGCGTAGGCCGTAAATTTCTCGATCTGTCGCTGCCGAAGCCCGAATGGACTCACGCGGCCCATTTCGCGGTGACGCTTTGGCTGATGCGCCACCGCCCGGATATTGATCTGGAAGAAAAAATGCCGGGACTCATTCGAGCCTTCAACGAGGCCACCGGCACGCCCAATACCGATACGGGCGGATATCACGAAACCATAACCCAGGCCTCGTTGGGCGTGGCGCGGATGGTTTTGGCGTCGGCGCCGGGAAGGCCGCTCCACGAAGTCCTGGATATGTTGCTGGCTTCGCCCTTGGGCGATTCCAAATGGCTGCTGACCTATTGGAGCCGGGAGCGGCTCTTCTCGGTCGAAGCGCGGCGGGGCTGGCTGGCGCCGGACCTCAAGCCGCTGGTTTACGATGAGATCGCATCGACGTGAAATGCGTATTTTGACAGTCGGCCTGTCGCGGCGATTGTCGCGCCTTCCTATATAAGCCGTCACAAGGAAGGCCCCATGCTGCATTACAGTCTCGCGCACTGGTCGGAATTTTTCAGCGCCGCTTTGCTGCTCAATCTGGCGCCGGGCCCGGACCTGGCGTTCATCCTGGGGCACACCGCGCGCGGCGGAACGCGGCACGGGTTGGCGGCGATGCTGGGCGTCTGGGCGGGCGTGCTATGCCACATCACTTTCGCGGTGGTGGGGCTTTCCGCGTTGATCGCGGCATCGGCCGAAGCCTTCGCCATCGTCAAATGGATCGGTGTCGGGTACCTGCTCTGGCTGGGCGTTCAGGCCCTGCGCTCCAAGGGCGGATTCCTGGCCGATACCGGACCGCATGCTCCCGTCAGCCTGAGGCGGGTTTTCGGGCAGGGCATGCTGGTCAATCTTCTCAATCCCAAAGTCGCGATCTTTTTCCTGGCGTTTCTGCCGCAATTCCTGGTGGCGGGCGCGGGCCCGGTATGGCTGCAGCTTCTGCTCCACGGCGTTCTTGTGATCGCCGTTGCGGGACTGATTGAGCCGCCCTTGGTGTTTTTCGGCGACCGCGTGACCGCCAGGCTTCGCGCCAGCGACCGCCTGTCCCGCTGGCTGGATCGCGCGCTTGGGGGCATGCTGATCGGGCTGGGACTGAAACTGGCGGCGATGCGGCGATAGCTCACCAGCCGCGAAAGCGGGGCCAGACCGCGGACACTGAATTGTCCGGTTCGATCAGATGATACTGGTCATGCTGTGCGGCGGTTGCGCAGGCATGGTTCGGCAGGATGCGCACGCGGTCCCCGACTTTGAGGTCGGGAATATTGGCGCCGGATCCGGGCCGGGCGGCGAGAATGCCATGCTCCTGGTTAGCCTTGAGCACCACCAGGTCGCGATAAGGCTGGCCATCTCCATCGCAGACCAAACCGTAATAATGATCGACCGCTTGGTCCGCCGTGCCCCGGTCCGCGGACAGCGCCATCCAGCCCGCATCGGTGATGATCCAGTTCTTGTCGCGCTGATGGCCGATCACGGTGGCAAGGACGCTGAGAGCGATATCGCCGATCCCGCAGACGCCGATGCCCGCCTGAACCAGGTCGAAGAACATATAGACACCCGCGCGCACTTCCGTGATGCCGTCATAAGACCTGGCACTGAGCGCGGTGGGCGTGGAGCCAACACTGACCACGGGGCAGGCAAGTCCGGC
>JAFECO010000336.1 GCA_018242085.1 Pseudomonadota bacterium | reverse complement strand
GGCCCGCGACATCGTATTTTGGCGGCATGTTCTCTCCGAAAGACGCTATAAACACAGCCATTACGGGACGGATGCGATGTTCGCAAGCATGGCGCGCGCTGCAAGGCTGATTTTCGATCCCGCGTTCGCCGGGATCGTGGTCAAGGCGCTGTTGCTGACGGTGCTTTTGTTCGCGGGCGCCCTGGCGCTCGGCGAATATGCTCTTTCCCTGCTGCCGGTCCTGGGCAGCCCCATGGTGAACCGGGCGCTGGAATGGCTGGCGCCGGCCCTGTTCCTGTTCGCGGGCGTGGTGCTGGGCCCGCCGGTCGCGGCCCTGTTCGCTTCGCTCTTCCTGGATCAGATCGCGGCCCGCATCGAAGCCAGGGATTATCCCGGCACGATGGCGAACCCCGCCTCTTTCATGGCGACCTTGCGCGCGGGACTGAAGCTCGCGGCCCTGGTTTTGGGCATCAATCTGGTGCTGCTGCCCCTTGATATCGGCCTGCCGGTCCTGGGCGAAATTCTCAGCGTGGCGGCCAATGGCTGGCTCTTGGGGCGGGAATATTTCGAACTCTCGGCGCTGCGCCATTGCGATCCTGGCGAAGCGGACATTTTGCGGGGGAAAAACAGCGGCGCCGTCTGGGCCGGCGGCATTTTGATCGCGCTGGCCAGCATGGTTCCCTTGCTCAATCTGGTGGCGCCCTTGTTCGGGACCGCCTTCATGGTGCATCTGTTCCACCACGCTCTTTCACGAAACGGGGCACGGAACAGGCCATGAAGAAAATTCTCGCGGGCTTGATGCTTTCGGCTTTGGCCGCCTGCGCCGCGCCATCGTCGCGGCCGGTCGTCCCGCCCGTGCAAGCCTCCGTGGAACCCACCGTGCCGCTCCCGCCGCCGCCGCCCAAAGGCGAGCCGCAGCGCTTCGCCGGCCTGGATGCCGCGCGGCTCACGGCGCTGGCGGGCGCGCCGGCTTTCACCCGCAAGGACGGGGCGACCGAGATGTGGCGCTATGATGCGGGTTCCTGCCGCGTGTTCTTCTTCTTCACCGGCACGCCCGCCAAAGTGCAGCATATCGAGACCATGCCGCGCGGACAGAGCGCCGCCGCCGATCCGGCGTGTCTCAGCGCTTTAAGTATGGTCGCGCGCCCGAACGAAAAACCGCTCGCCCGCTAGCGCCGGCTCGCACTTTTTCTGGTCGTCGCTCCGGCAATCTTCGAAGCGGTCTTGAGCTTCGGCTTCTCTGCCGGTTGCTCTTTGGTCTTGTCGGGGAAGTTGCACAGGTCGCGCACCACGCAGGTCGGGCATAAAGGCTTGCGCGCCACGCAAGTATAGCGGCCATGCAGGATCAGCCAGTGATGGGCATGCTGCTTGAATTTCTCCGGCACCCGCTTTTCCAGATTCAGCTCGACCGCCAGCACATCCTTGCCTGGCGCCAGTCCGGTGCGGTTGGAAACGCGGAAAATATGGGTGTCGACGGCGATGGTCGGCTCGCCGAAGGCCACGTTCAGCACCACATTGGCGGTCTTGCGGCCCACGCCGGGCAACGCCTGAAGCGCTTCGCGGTCCTTGGGCACCTTGCCGCCATGCTTTTCGAGCAGGATTTCCGACAGCGCGATCACATTCTTCGCCTTGCCGCGATAAAGCCCGATGGTCTTGATCGCGTCGGTGAGCTTCTCGACCCCCAGCGCCAGCATTTTTTCCGGCGTGTCGATGGTCTTGAACAAAGGCTCCGTCGCCTTGTTGACGGATTTGTCGGTGGCCTGGGCCGACAGCGCCACCGCCACCAGCAAGGTATAGGGATTTTTGTACTGAAGCTCGGTCTTGGGATCGGGAATGTGCTTCTTCAGGCGCGCGAAGAATTCTTCAATTTCCGCGCGCGTCAGAAGTTTGACCATTGAAACGATCTCAATCCCCGGCACGAGAGATTTTGAGCGATGGGCAGGAGCGGCGCGTGGGCCATAGCGCCAGCGTATGGCCGGCGTATGGCCCGTGAGCACGCGCGACGAACCCAGCGCTCAAAAGATCCGGGCCATTATCAAAGCCCCAAAACGTCCGTCATGCTGTACAATCCGGGCTTCTGTCCGTGGCCCCATTTCGCAGCGGTAAGTGCGCCGCGCGCGAAAATCGAACGGTCTTCCGCCGAATGCGACAAGACGATGCGCTCGCCGGGACCCGCCAGGAATACTTGATGTTCGCCCACCACCGTGCCGCCGCGCAGCGAGGCAAAGCCGATGGCGCCGTCATTGCGGGGGCCGGTATCGCCGTCGCGCCCGCGCACGGAATTTTTCTGCAGCGATACGTCGCGGCCCCTGGCGGCGGCCGCGCCCAGCAGCAGGGCGGTGCCGGACGGCGCATCCACTTTCATCTTGTGGTGCATTTCCAGAATCTCGATATCGTAATCGGGCAGCGCCTTCGCCGCCCGCTCCACCAGCGCCGCCAGAAGATTGACGCCCAGGCTCATATTGCCGGACTTCACGATCACGGCATGACGCGCTGCCGCCGCGATGCGGGCCTCATCGCCATTGGCAAAACCTGTGGTGCCGATCACATGCACGATGCGCGCCTGCGCGGCCAGATCGGCCAGCATCAGCGACACCATCGGCCGGGTGAAATCCAGCAC
>JAFECO010000335.1 GCA_018242085.1 Pseudomonadota bacterium | reverse complement strand
TGCCCAGCAGGCATTCGTAAATTTCATGTCCCAGGCGCAGATTTTCCGCCGTGACGCGCGCCGGAACCAGAGGTCCGATCATCTGGCTATAGCCCGACCCGATCAGCTCGATCCGGCCCTGCGCGATCAGGCTTTTGGCCCGGCCGATCCATTCGGGATCGCGGGCGGCGATTTGTTCCAGCGTATGGCCGGAAACTTCCATGCCGATGGGACCGCAGCGCTCGGCCAGCCGCAGCAGCGGCCAGTAACAGCGCGCGATCACCTCGCCGCGCCGCTCTTCTTCGATGGACGAGAAAGCAAGATTGAGATGAAAGAACGCGAAGACGTTAAGCCCGCTCGCGGCCTGGATGTCCGGGGCGCGGAGCGGCGCGTTCATGCGGTTTCGATCCGGATCAGGCCAAGGGCGTCATTCGCCGCTTTCAGCGCCGTCTCCCGGTTTGCACCGGTGGCCAGCACCATCGCGCCGGTCGGCCGCTTGTCGCCAGCGGGCGGAATCACATCGCCGATCCGTGCCGTCACCACCAGCTCGGCAATGCCGGGAATTTTGCGCGCATCGTCCGCGCCGTGAACCGCAACCACCGTGCCGGGCTTCGGGAAAGAATAGCGTTGCACCACCGGAACGGACCGGTTGGGCGTCATCTCTGCTTCGCTGACGCTTTCGCCCAGCGCGATCTTGATCGCCGCGCCGATGAAATCCACGCCCGTGTTCAGAGGAATCTCTCTTGTGCAGAAAAATCCGCCCGACAGCCGTGCCGCCAATTCGATCACATAAGGCTCGCCATTATGGATCACGATGTCGCCTTTGACGGTGCCGTCGGTGACGCCCATCGCGGAGGCCGCGCGCGCGACCAGGGCATGAACCTTGTCTTGTATTTCCTTGGGCAACTGGCTGGGCAGATCGCCGCCATTCTCGATGAAGAAGGGCGCGTAACGCTCCAGATATTCGTAATTGCGGTCCGAGAAACCCACCGTGTAGCAGCGTCCGCCCGTGACCAGCGATTCGGTCGAAACCTGGGGCCCGGGCAGATATTGTTCCACCATCACCCGTTCGCTGGGCGAATAGGAACGGGCCAGCATGAAGGCCTTGGCCAGGTCCTGAACCTGGGCGACGCGCTGCACGCCTCGGCTGCCCCGGCTGTCTACCGGCTTGATGACAAGATCGCGCCCGCGCTCGACGGCGATGCGCTGCAATTCCTGGGGTGTCGCCACCTCCGCGAACCAGGGCACCGCCACCCCGGCGGAACGGAAGCATTTTTTCATCGCCAGCTTGTCGCAGGCCAGTTCCGCCACATGCACGGGAAGGCCCGGCAGGCGCAGGCGCTGCGCCACGGTGGCGGCGGTGACCGGCGCATCGGCGGCGACGCACAACACGCCATCGATCTTGCGGATCTTGCGGTTATAGCGTTCGGCGGCGGCGGCGGTTTCCGTCGGGCCATAGACATCGGCGATCAGGCAGGAATCGGCGAAGGCAAAGCCGGGCGCGTTGGCATCGATATCCGACACCACCACCATATGCCCCATTTCCTTGGCGCGCCTGGCGGCGTCGGCGGCTTCGATGCCGCCGGAAACGATCAGCAATGTCTTTCCGCTGGTCATCAGAAGTAGAGGCCGCCATTGACGTTGAGGGTCTGGGCCGTGATGTAGGAGGCGGCGTCGCTGGCCAGGAACACCACCGCGTCCGCCACTTCGTCCGGGCTGCCCATGCGTTTCAGCAAAATATTTTCCGCCGCTTTCTGCACGCTGGCCGCGGCAAGGCCGCCCGCGGCCATGTCGGATGCGATCATCCCCGCCGCCACCACATTGGAGCGGATGTTATGCGCCGCGCCGAAGCGCGCGATCACCTGGCCCAAGGAAATCAGTCCCGCTTTGGACGCGGCATAATGGGCCGTGCGCGGCCCGCCATATTGGCCGCTGACCGAGCCGATATGCACCATCGCCCCGCCGCCCGCTTTTTTGAGCAACGGCAGAAAAGCCTGGGCCGTCATGAAAGGCCCCTTCAGATTGGTGGCGAGAATATTGTCCCAGTCGGCATCGCTGATCTGGTCGAAATCGGTGGGCTTGTTGATCCCGGCATTGTTGACCAGGATCGAAATCGCGCCGAAGGCATCGGCGGCTTTCACGGTCGCATCGATGCTGGCGCGGTCCGTCACGTCCATCCGCACGGCCTTGGCACGCCGGCCTTTGGCCTCGATGGCTTTCACGACGGCATCGGCTTCCGCGGATTTCTCGCGATAGGTGAGAAGGACATCGGCGCCCGCATCGCCAAGGCCCAGCGCGATGGCGCGGCCGATGCCGCGGCTGCCGCCGGTGACGACGGCGCATTTTCCGGCAAGCGAGAAGCGGCTCATTTCTTTTTCCGGGCGATGGCGCGCCGGGCCGCGTCGGCGATGAAGGGCGCGGAGATGCCGAAATGATGCGCCAGCTCTTCCGGCTCGCCGGACGCGCCGAACGTATCCTTCACGCCCACGAACTCGATGGGGCAGGGCGTGGTTGCGGCCAGGGCCTCGGCCACCGCGCCGCCCAACCCGCCATGGATATTGTGATCTTCCGCCGTCACCAAGGCGCCGGTCTCGACCGCGCAGCGCGACAATAGCGCGGTGTCGAT
>JAFECO010000334.1 GCA_018242085.1 Pseudomonadota bacterium | reverse complement strand
CGCACCTGGCCGATCAGAAGCGCGCGGCCGTCGCCCAATTGTCCCGCCCAGACGCCGAACTGATGGCCGGAATAGACCATCGCCAAGGGCTCGAAATCGCCCAGCCTCGCATGGCCGGAAAAGACCTTCACGAAATCCGGGTCGGAAAAGGCGGCGGGATCGAGTCCGATCAGGGACGCGGCTTTGGGATTGGCGTGCAGCAGCCGGGGCTCGCCCACACGTTCCGCCGGCATGCTGGTGTAAAATTCGCCCGGCAACCGGGCATAGTGATTTTCCAGACCGAGTCCGAACGGTTGCGGCATTGCCCTAGCCTGCGCGTTTCAGGGCCTGGATGCAATTTTCCAGTTCGCCCAGGAACCGCGAACGGTCCTGTTTGGAAAAACCCGCATGGTGCGTCTGCCCGCCCGTGACTTCGCGCAGATGACGGTTCAGTTCCCGCATCCCCAGCGCCATGCCGACATTGTCGTTCGTGAACGGCTTGCCGTTGGGGCCGATGACGCGCGCGCCCTTTGCCAGGCAGCGCGACGCCAGGGGAATGTCGGCGGTGACGGCGATGTCCTTGGGACCGATATGCTCGGCGATCCAGTCATCGGCGGCATCGGGTCCGTCCGGCACCATCACATGGCAGATCAGCGGATTGGCCGATGGGCGCAATCCGCCGTTGCTGACGATGGTGACTTCAAGCCCATGCCTTGTGGCGACCTTTTCGATCTCGGCCTTCACCGGGCAGGCGTCGCCATCGACAAAGATCGCCGTCATGGCTTGATCAGGCGGCGTCCCGCTTGCGGTTCCAATGGGCCCGCGAGCCGTTGCGCTTCTTGGCGGGGCCACCGCCGCCGGGCTTATGCCCGCCGAATTTGTGCCCCGGCTTGCCATGGCGATGGCCATGGGGACGGCGCGGCTCTTCGGCCTGGGCCTTCTGGGCTTCGGTCATTTCCGGCAGATCGTGCGGCACGGCCGTGATCTTGTTGCGGGTGAGCCGCTCGATGTCGCGCAGATAGTCGCGTTCCGACGCGTCGCAGAAGGAGATCGCGATACCCTCTCCGCCCGCCCGCGCGGTGCGGCCGATGCGGTGGACATAGCTTTCCGGCTCGTTGGGAAGCTCGAAATTGATCACATGCGAGATGTCGTCGATATCGATGCCGCGCGCGGCGATGTCGGTCGCCACCAGCACACGGGCCTTGCCGGTGCGGAACATGTCCAGGGCCCGCTGGCGGGCATTCTGGCTCTTGTTGCCGTGAATGGCTTCGGCCACCACGCCGGTCTTGCTGAGATGTTCGGCGACGCGATTGGCGCCATGCTTGGTGCGGGTGAAGACGATGACGCGGTTCATTGCTTCGTCCTTCAGCAGCGCGCTGAGCAACTGACGCTTTTGCGGCATCGGCACGTAATAGAGCTTCTGCTCGATGCGGTCGGCGGTGCGCCCTTGCGGCGTCACTTCGATCCGTTCCGGCGATTTCAGCATGTCGCCCACCAGCTTGACGATATCGTCCGGCATGGTGGCGGAGAACAGCATCGACTGCCGCTCGCGCGGCAGGTGTCCCACGATCTTGCGCACGTCGCGGATGAAGCCCATGTCCAGCATGCGGTCGGCTTCGTCGACGATGAAGACCTGAACGGCATCGAGGCGGATATGCTTCTGCTGCACCAGGTCGAGCAGACGGCCCGGCGTCGCCACCAGGATATCGACGCCATTCTTCATGGCATTGACCTGGGCATTCTGGCTGACGCCGCCCAGGATCACGGCGCGCTTGAGGTTGAGGAATTTCCCGTAGGTCCGAAGACTCTCCTCGATCTGCACCGCCAGCTCGCGGGTGGGCGCCAGGATCAGGGCCTTGGCTTCCCGGGGACGGGGCGGCACATGGCCGATGGAAAGTTTCTGCAGGAGGGGCAGGCCAAAGGCAGCGGTCTTGCCGGTGCCGGTCTGGGCGATGCCCAACAGGTCCCGGCCCGCCAGCAGCGCGGGGATGGCGCGGGCCTGGATCGGGGTGGGATGGGTGTAGTTTTCCGCGGCCAGGGCACGGAGGATCGGCTCGGCAACGCCAAGCGAGGCAAAAGTCACGTCAGTCACAATAGTCCTTAAAACCGGAAGTCCGCGCATCCCAATCAAATGGGTGGCGCACGGGGAACGGCTGTTGCCGTCTTCCACGCACACTGGAGGGAACGGAGGTTCGAAAAAATCCCGGCGATGACGGCCATAAGGCCTTTGTGCGGTCGCACGGGGATGAACGCTATATCGGGGCCAAGCCCTTTAAAGTCAAGTTTATTTCGCAATGCAGCAAAAAAGCCAGGCTTTCTGCGGCTGCAACCTTCTCTTAACCTCGCTTGCGACTTTCGTGTTTCTGTAGTCATCATACGGCGGATAGCGCCCTGCCCGCAGCCGGACGTGGGGGCGTTCTGTTATCAACCGGCTTGGGTGTGGCGTCGGTTCAAATGGCTCATTACGATAACGAAGGCTCCAGAGCCCTCGCGCGGACTTCTGCGACGGGCAAAGTGAAATGGTTCAATGCGACCAAAGGATATGGATTCGTCACCCTGAGCGATGGGGGCGACGCTTTCTGTCATGCCTCCGCATTGCAGGCGGTCGGGCATAGCGAAGTGCCCCAG
>JAFECO010000333.1 GCA_018242085.1 Pseudomonadota bacterium | reverse complement strand
GGCGGGCGCGGCCTATTCCACCGCCAACGCCTATATCGCCGATATCTCGCCGCCGGAAAAACGCGCCGCCAATTTCGGCCTGGTGGGGGCCGCCTTCGGCGTGGGCTTCGTGCTGGGACCGGCGCTGGGCGGATTTGTCGGCGAGCATCTGGGCCTGCGCGCGCCTTTCTATGTCGCGGCGGGCCTTTCCTTCGCCAACGCGCTGTTCGGGCTTGTGGTGCTGAAGGAATCCTTGCCGCGGGAACAGCGCCGCAAATTCGAATTCTGGCGGGCCAATCCCTTGGGCTCGCTGAAAGCGCTGGGCCGTTTTCCGCAGCTGGCGATGCTGCTGGCGGTTCTGGTGCTGGTGCAGTTCGCGCACGATTCCCTGCCCTCCACCTGGAGCTATTACACCATGTTGAAATTCGGCTGGGGGCCGGGCGATGTCGCCTGGTCGCTGGTGGCCGTGGGCGCCCTCACCGCCTTTTCCTTCGCGGTGCTGCCCAGGCTGGTGGTGCCGCGCCTGGGCGAGCGCGGCGCCGTCTATGTGGGATTTGCGTTCAGCACCGTGTCCTATCTGGGCTATGCGCTCGCGGCCCATAGCTGGATGTTCTATGCCTGGATGATCCCCTTCACCTTGGGCGGCGTGGGCGGGCCGGCGCTGAACGCCATCATGTCCCATAGCGTGCCGCCCACCGAGCAGGGCGAATTGCAGGGCGCGACCTCCAGCATCACCAGCCTCACATCGGTGATCGCGATGTGGGCGATGCCGACCCTGTTTGCATGGTTCACCGCCAAGGATGCACCCGTCTATTTTCCGGGCGCGTCTTTCCTGGCGGCGGCCATTTGCGAGTTCGGAGCTTTGGCGTTGTTCGCGCGCGCTATCGGCTGGCGCGGACGATGATTAATGGACGGCTTTCAACCGTTCCAATTCATCTTTGATTCGCAATTTTTGCTTTTTTAATGCGGCCACCCGAGCTTCATCCCAATCGGGGTGCTTCATTTCGGTGGCGATGATTTCTTCCAGTTTCTTGTGCTGAACAGAGAGATTCTCGATCTGTCCTTCCGATTCCATGCTTTCACCTCGCGGGTTAGGGCATGAAAATTAAAGCACCAAGAGGGCAGCCTGTCACCTCAAAAAGTTTTGGAACCAGGGCCCTTTCGGGTTGGCCGCGCGGGATGTAAACGAAGTCCATGGGACGGGCATCGGATAGCAAAAACGGGCTGCAAAAGCCGCCGGAAAGGCTGGTCGTCGGGCTTTCCGGCGCCTCGGGCGTGGCCTATGGCATCCGCCTTCTGGAGGCCCTGCAGGAGCTGCGAATCGAGTCGCATCTGGTGATGACCAAGCCCGCCCAGATGACCATCGCCTATGAAACCGACATGACGCCCAAGCAGGTGGCGGCGAAAGCGGACCATCATCATGGGATCGAGGATATCGGCGCCTCCATCGCCAGCGGCAGCTTCAAGACCAAAGGCATGATCGTGGCGCCCTGTTCGGTGCGCACCATGAGCGAGATCGCCACCGGCGTGACCACCAATCTCCTCACCCGCGCCGCCGATGTAATGCTGAAACAAAGGCGTCCGCTGATTTTGATGGTGCGGGAGACGCCGCTGCATCTGGGCCATTTGCGCACCATGACGGCGCTGGCCGAAATGGGCGCCATCATTCTGCCGCCGATGCCTGCTTTTTATGCCGAACCCAAAACGCTGGCCGATCTGGTGGATCAGATGGTGGGACGGGCGCTGGATCTTCTGGGCCATGAATGGCCGATGAAACGCTGGGGCGAGGATTTGCCCAAACGGGGCAGAAAATCATGAGCGGTCACGTCACCCGTCCCGATGAAGTGGCAGCCCGCGCCAAGCTGGCGGCGCTGATGCAGGAGCATCGCGACCTGGACGCCGCCATCGACGCCTTGTGGGCGGCGGGCGGCAGCGACCAGCTGACCTTGTCGCGGCTGAAGAAGCGCAAGCTGCAGCTGAAGGACGAGATCACCGAGATCAACAACTCGCTGCTGCCCGACATCATCGCTTAGATCGGCCTCATCCTTCGACGGGCCATCCTTCGACAGGCTCAGGGTGAGGATTTCGCCGGCACCCCATGCTGAGTTTGTCGAAGCATGAGAGGCGATCCATCTCGTCACAAAAATAGTTCTTGCTTTGTTCCTGGCGCCGCGCGAGGCTGCGCGGCATTTTTTCAAGGGAGGAACATATGACCAAGATCGGATACGTGACCATCGGCGCCAAAGACACCGACGCCTCGGTGAAATTCTATGACGCGGTATTCCAGGCGCTGGGCGATGAGCGCAAATTTTCCGAGGGCGGCTGGGCCGGCTATGGTCCGGTTGGCGAGGATAAAAGCTTCAAGTCCTGCCACACGATGCTGTGCAAGCCGCATGACGGCAAGGAAGCGCGCGGCGGCAACGGCATCATGATTTCCTATTTCGCGCCCAGCCAGGCCGCCGTGAAGGCTGCCTATGAAGGCGGCATGGCCAATGGCGGCACCGATGAAGGCGCGCCGGGATACCGCCCGCCGGAAGCGACTTCGGGCTTCTATGGCGCCTATCTGCGCGATCCCACGGGCAACAAGATCTGCCTGTTCGCGATGGGTTAAATCAGCGCGAGGAATTTTGGGGCTTGAGC
>JAFECO010000332.1 GCA_018242085.1 Pseudomonadota bacterium | reverse complement strand
GAACCGCGACAAACCCAAGAAAAGCAGCCCGCCATGACCTGGAACCCCGGCACTTATCTGGCATTTGCGGACCAGCGTACCCGGCCCGCCGCCGACCTCCTGGCCCGGGTTCCCGTGGGAAGCCCGGCGCGAGTCGTCGATCTGGGCTGCGGTCCGGGCAATTCCACCGCTCTCCTGGCGGCCCGCTGGCCAGACGCCCATCTGGAAGGGCTGGACAGTTCCGCCGAAATGCTGGCCCAGGCCCGGGCCAGCGGGGTACCGGCCGGCTGGGTGCTGGCGGATCTGGCCAACTGGGCCCCGGCGGTGCCCTATGACGTGATTTTCTCCAACGCCACTTTCCAATGGGTGCCGGACCAGGCCGCCCTGTTCCCCCGGCTGATGTCCTTCGTGACGCCGGGCGGCGTTTTCGCTTTTCAGGTGCCGGTGAATTTCGACGCGCCCAGCCATGTCCTGCTGTGGGAGACGGCGGCCGATCCCCGTTGGAAGGGAAAGCTGGCCGCCATCCGCGAGACTGAGCGCGGCAGGCCGGAACTTTATTACGGTATCCTCAAGCCGCACGCGTCCGCGCTCGACATCTGGCAGACCGAATATCTGCAAGTGATGGAAGGCGAAGATGCGGTGTATCGCTGGATCTCCGGAACGGCGCTGCGTCCCTATGTGCAGGCCTTGGATGACACAGAGCGCGCAGCCTTCATCGCGGATTACAAATCGAAACTGAACGCGGCTTATCCACGTCGCGCCGATGGCAGCACGCTGTTTCCGTTCCAGCGCCTCTTCGTGGTCGCGGCCAAAGCCTGAAACAAAAAAGCCCGCCGGTTAAGGCGGGCTTTTTCAGAAATATATTTCCGGCCTAGCGAATAAAGACCCGAACTTCGCTGGACGCCGCCGCCGGATCGGTGGACGAGGCCACATTCATCCGCGAGGCCGGCACGCCCATATCGGTCATGGAGCGCATCACATCCTGGGCATGGCGCCGCGCCGTGGTCTGGGCCATCTGCACCGACGCCGCGTTGCCGCGTGTGGGCGCCACCGCCACCACCTGGAAATTGGCGTTGGGGCGCGACTGCAGCGCCTGGTTCAGCGCGGCGTATAAAACCTGCTGATAATCGACATTGGGACGGTCGAAGCGCACCACCACCAACGGCGTGCCGCTGGAGGCGAATTGCAGATTGTTGCTGGCTGCGGCCGCCGTCAGTCCCGGCGTGCCGCCATAAAGTTCGCCGCTCTTGATCGAGTTGGACAGGATCGCAAGGTTGCTGCGCTCATTGGCGACATAGGCGGTCTGGCGCTGCACATTGTCGGACACTTCCTTGAGCAGCCGGTCGATCAAGACGATGGTCTGGTTGGTTTCGTCTTCCAGCAATTGCAGCTGGCGATGATCTTCATCCACCGCGCCCGAGACATTGAAGGTGGCGCTGATCTGGTCCAGCGCGAAATGGGCGGTGGAAGAATCGCCGGTCACGTCGGTGCCCAGCGCGCTCAGCTGGTTGATATTGGCCGACACGGCGTCGAGCGAAGCCTGGGCGGAATTCCACTCGCTCACCAGTTCCGGATTGCCCTTGGTGGTGCCGATCTGCAGGCGGGCGGTGATGCGCGCCTTGGATTCCTGATAGGCGGTCGCGGCGCCCGCGCCATTGTTGCGCAAGTCCGCCAGACGCTGGGCGTTGGCGCCCAGCTTGCCTTCCAGGCCCGCCATCTGAGACCGGAGGGTCTGGATCGTCTTGTTGACCTGGGTGCCGGTATCGGGGCCGGATTCGATGGTGACCGGGGTGATGGTGGCGACGGGAGCAATTCCACCCCCGGCCGAAGGCGGCGGCGGCAGGTTGGCGGACGGGGCCGCCATTGCGCCGGCGTCGGCGGCGGCCGGTGCCGCGGCATCGGACGCGGCCATGTCGCTGCCGCTATCCTCGAACATATTGTCGATCTCGGTGCAGGCGCTCAGGCCCAGGCCAGCGGCCAGCACGCATGCCAGAAGAAGGCCCGATTTAAGGCCTCGTTTGGCTGGAATTCCCCTCATTCTGCTCTCCGCTGCCGGCGCCCCTGCCCCAGAAAAGGGGGGCGGCACGCATTCAACCCCCACGCGCCTGGCCGACAGCCAAGACGCGGGAGTTTAGTCTTAACGAGGCCCACGAGGGCGGACAAGGGCATGGGACCCCGCTTTCGCCATTTTACACAATCATCGTGAGGACTTGGCGGCAATCCGGGGCCTTGGGATGCCGCAAAACCCCCAGCGGCGTGAGGTCGCGGGTAAAGCTGCAACCGCGCTTGCCTTTATGGAGCGGCCTCAATAGGTTCGGCGCCCTTCGACTAGGCAAGCGCCCGTAGCTCAGCTGGATAGAGCACCAGACTACGAATCTGGGGGTCAGAGGTTCGAATCCTTTCGGGCGCGCCAGTTTTTGTTAGCGAGCGCAGCGAGCTTACAAAAACTGAGCGCTGGCCGCGCTAGCGGCCCGAGTCGGCGCCCTTCCACAAAATTGCCCGCACCACCACCACCGGAAAATGAATTGGCGAGCGCGGACGGCAAGATCGTCGAATGTTGGGACGCTCCGTCTGGACCGGCTACTTCACGCCCGCCACATGCAGCTTGTGAAAGCCGGTGCCGGGCAGGAAGACTTGCATCTGATCGCCCGCCCTTAGTCCCAGCAACGC
>JAFECO010000331.1 GCA_018242085.1 Pseudomonadota bacterium | reverse complement strand
CGAATGCCGCAGGAAACTTCATCACATTCTCCAACTCTTTACCGGCTCCAACTCGTTACCGGCCGATGCCGGAATTTAGCGTGGCCGGCCCCATCCCGAACAGGGCCCCGGCGCCAGAGAAATGAAGGATTCTGGCAAAAATGGGGGTCAGCCGTTCAGGGCGAACACTTTCATGACCACATGGATCAGGACGGCCAGGCCGAACAGGGCCACCAGGACGCCCGAACCCCGGTTGATGATCCGCACGGTACGATCGGTGATACGGGTATGGAAAATGCCGATCACGCTGGTCAGACACAGCCACCAGCCGGCCGAGCCGCCCACCACGCCGGCCACGACAAAGCCCGCATCGACATAGGAATTGGCGCCGCCGACCAGGGCGCGGAAACTGGCGAACATGGAGGCGAATGCGATCAGGGTGGCGGGATTGGTGATGGTCAGGACGAAAGTCGAAACCATGGCGCGCACCAGGGTCGATGCGCCGGGTTCATTCTTGTCCCCGTCTTCCACCTTGCCGGCAGCCGGCGACAGGATCGTGTGCACGCCAAACCAGACCAGGAGCGCGCCACCCACAAGTTCGATGATGACGTCATAGCTCTGGATCAGCTCGGCGATCCAGGTGAGGCCGAAAAACGTGATCGCCGCGAAGACGCCGTCGCCCAAGGCCGCGCCCAGCCCCGAAACGAATCCATTGACCGGACCGAAGGCGAAACTGCGCCGGATGCAGATCAGATTGACCGGACCGATCGGCACCGCCGCGATCAGCCCCATAATCACCCCGGATATTATGAGAACAACGAACATCGGCGGCCTTAAATCACGACAAACAATTGCGGCAGGCCATCAAGGCCGGGACGACGAGGACGGCTCGAGCGTTTCGACAAAGCGCAGCGGCTTTCCCGTGGCTTTTCCGGTCAAGGCGAAATCGCGCACGACAATCTTTCCCGCCAGCACCGAGGCAACCGCCCAGCCTTTGGTCTTCATGCCGTCGAACGGCGTCCAGCCGCAGCGCGATGCGATCCATTTATTCTCGATGGTGCGGGTCAGGCCCATATCCACGATGGTGAAATCGGCGTCATAACCGCAAGCGATGCGGCCCTTGCCCGCCAGCCCGAAAATGCGCTGCGGTCCCGACGCGGTGAGATCGACGAAACGCTCCAGGCTCATATCGCCCTTGTTCACATGATCCAAAAGAATCGTGACCAGGGTCTGCACGCCGGGCATGCCCGACGGGGTGTCGGGATAGATCTTGTCTTTTTCCGCGCGCGTGTGCGGCGCATGGTCGGAACCGATCACATCGATCACGCCTTCGCGCACCGCCTTCCACAGCGCCAGCCTGTGACTCTCATCGCGGATCGGCGGGTTCATCTGGGCATAGCTGCCCAGCCGCTCGTAGCAATCGGGGGCGCTCAAGGCCAAATGCTGGGGCGTGGTTTCGGCGGTGGCGAATTCCTTGGCGGCGGCCAGGAGCGGAATCTCATCTGCCGTGGTGACATGCAGCACATGCAGGCGGCGGCCCGCCTGTTTCGCCAAACCCAGCACCCGCTCGGTGGAGGCGCGGGCCGCTTCGGCATCGCGCCACACCGGATGGGTCCAAGGCTTGCCCCGTTCGGCGAAAGCCTTGCGCGCGATCAGGCGGTCCTCGTCTTCGGAATGGACCGCCATGCGGCGATGGCCGGCTTTCAAGGCGGCCAGAATATCGTCGGGGTGATTGAGCAGAAGCGAGCCGGTCGAAGATCCCAGGAACGCCTTGACGCCGCAGACGCCCGGCAGCCGTTCCAATTCGGCCAACGCCCCCACATTGGCCGGCGTCGCGCCGACATAGAAGGCGTAGTCGCAATGCATGCGGCCTTTGGCACGGGCGAGCTTGTCGTCGATGGCGGCGCGGCTGGTGGTGGGCGGAGCGGTATTGGGCATTTCGAACACGCCCGTGACGCCGCCCAGGATGGCAGCCAGGCTGCCGGTCTCCAGGTCTTCCTTATGCTCGTTGCCGGGTTCGCGGAAATGCACCTGGCTGTCGATGACGCCGGGAAGGACGTGAAGCCCCTTTGCCTCAAATATCTCCTCAGCCTTGGCATTGGCGAAACTGCCGATGGCGGCGATCCGGCCGGCAATGACCCCCACATCCACTGGGGCAATGCCATTCGGGGTGGCGACCGTGCCGCCGCGGATCAACAAATCGAATGTTTCGCTCATGTTGGGTCTGGGTTAGCGCCTCCCCACCACCTTGGCAACCGTGGCCGGGAAGGCTACTTCCGGAGCCATGGAGCCCGTTCACCTCAAAGACCGCGCCGTTATCGCTTTGGAAGGCGGCGAAGCGCGGGACTTTCTGCAGGGTCTGATCACCAATGACATCGGACGGTTGGCACCGCAAACCGGCCTTTATGCCGCGCTGCTGACCCCCCAGGGCAAGATCCTGTTCGATTTCCTGGTGACCGAAGGCGACGGCGCGGTGCTGCTGGACTGCCCGGCCGACCGGGCCGAGGCCCTGGCCAAGCGGCTTACAATGTATCGTTTACGGGCCAAGATCGGCATCGCGATCCGTCCGCAACTGGCGGTCTATGCCGGCCTCACGGGACGGCCGGCCGAGCGCGCCGTCACCTTCCCCGATCCCAGGCTGGCGATGCTGGGGCCACGCAGCATCGGCGCCGCCGCCGAGATGCC
>JAFECO010000330.1 GCA_018242085.1 Pseudomonadota bacterium | reverse complement strand
TTTGTCCGGGTCAATCCGGCGCCGGCACTGATGGAGCGCGATCTTGCCATGGTGATGCCCGGCCGTCCCGACGGCATCATGCTGCCCAAGGCGGAAGGCGGTGCTTCGGTTGCCGCGCTCGCCCGCCGCCTGGATGCCTTGGGCGACCGCCACGCGCGCATTCTGCCCATCGCCACCGAAACACCGGCGGCGATTTTCGCGCTGGGCACCTATGGCAACGTCACGGACCGGCTTTGCGGCCTGACCTGGGGCGCGGAGGACTTGCCCTCCGCCATCGGCGCCGCCACGGCGCGGGAAGCGGATGGCAGTTTCACGGCGCCCTATCAGATGGTGCGGTCGCTGGCCTTATTTGCGGCGCATGCGGCCGGTGTCGCGGCGATCGAGACGGTCTATCCCGGCCTGAAGGATGAGCAGGGCTTGATGGATTATGCCCTGCGCGCCCGGCGCGACGGCTTTTCCGGCATGCTGGCGATCCATCCCGCGCAGATCGCCCCCATTCATGCCGCCTTCACCCCGTCGAAAGACGAAATCGCCTGGGCGCAGCGGGTCGTGGAAGCGTTCGATCAAAATCCGGATGCGGGCGCGCTTCAGGTCGGCGGCCAGATGATGGACGCGCCGCACCTGAAGCTGGCGAAGCGGATTCTCGCCGCCTCTTAAGACGCGCTTCGCCCGATACCCCTATTTCGCGGAAACGACCGGCAACAGAATGGCGCTGGCCTCAGTGCCGCCATGGAAGACCGATTGGGTGGCGGCCTTATAATCCTGCGGCTTGGCCAGGAATATATTGTCCACATAGGTCTGGGGGTTGCGGTCGTACAAGGGGAACCAGCTCGACTGGATCTGCACCATGATGCGATGCCCCGGCAGGAACACATGGTTGGTCGGCGGCAAGGTGAAATGATAGCGCTGCGCCGTATTGGCCGGGATGGCGGAGGGGTGCTCGAAACTTTCCCGGTACCGGCCCCGGAAAATATCCATGGCGATGGGCAATTCGTATCCCGACATGTCCTGCCGTGCGGCGTTCATGTCGGGATAGACGTCGATCAGTTTCACCACCCAATCGCTGTCGGTCCCCGTGGTGGCGGCAAACAGATCGACGCTGGGAATGCCGCTGATGCGGACTTCCGAGGTCAGTGCATCGGTGACATAGGTGAGAACGTCGGGACGGTTTTCGTAGGGGCGCTGGTCGGTGGTCAGCCAGGATTGCCAGCGGGGCGTGTCGGAAAAGCGGATCGGCCGCGGGATGTAGGGAATGGGCTTGGCGGGATCGGATATGTAGCTGTCCGATCCGGCGGCCGGCTTGTTGAAGGACAATCCGCCATTGGCGCCCAAAAACAGCGGCGTGAGCGGATTTGAGCAGTTGGCCTCACAGGAGAGCGGCCAGTCGTCGAAGCGGTCCCAGCGGTTGGCGCCGACATTATAGATCATCGCCTTGGGTGTTACCGGCGCTGCCTTGTCCTTCAGATAATGATCGAAGAAGGGCTTGAGGATATCGCGCCGCCATTGCAGGGCGGTGTCGCCTTCGAATTTGAGATCTCCCAGCACCGTGCCGTCATAATTGGCGCCGCTGTGGCGCCAGGGGCCGATGACCAGGAAATTGTTGGCCCCATGACCCGCATTTCTCAGTGCCTGGAAGGAATGAACGGCGCCCCACATGTCTTCCTGGTCGAACAGGCCTTGCTCCCACATGGTCGGAACCTGGGAGGGATGCTGAACCAGAAGCTTGTCCAGCGCCTGGCCCTGCCAGAACGCGTCATAGGCCGGATGCTTCAACGTCCTTTGATAATAGGGATATTGCTCCAGCCCATGCGCCTTGGCCCAGCCATCGACGGAACCTGCGCGCAGGAAGCTTTCATAGTCGTCATAGATGGCGCGGGGGATGTCGTTGCCTTCGCCGCGCGCGCTGGTTTCGGCGGTGATGAAATCCAGGCTGTTCTGGCGATAGGCGCCATAATGGAACCAATCGTCACCCATCCAGCCGTCGATCATGGGGCTTTCCGGCGCGGTGACTTTCAAGGCCGGATGCGGATCCAGCAGCGCCATCACGACAGTGAAGCCCTCATAGGATGAGCCGACCATGCCCACCCGGCCATTGCTTTCCTTGATGTTCTTGACCAGCCAATCGATGGTGTCCCACGCATCGGTGGTTTCGTCGGTCTTGGTGGGATTGAGCGGGCCGCGCACCGGGCGGGTGATGACGAAATCGCCTTCCGATCCATATTTGCCGCGGGTGTCCTGAAACACTCTTATGTAGCCGTCATCGGTGAAGAGCTGGTCGCCTTTGGGCAACGTGACAGCGCGATAGGGCGAGTCCTCGGCCTGGGCACGTTTCGCGGCATTGTAAGGCGTGCGGGTGAGAAGGATGGGCGCGTCATGGGCGCCCTTGGGGATGACGAGCACGGTGTGAAGCTTCACCCCGTCCCGCATCGGGATCATCACCACCCGCCGCTCGTAATCGTTGGCGGCGGTGTTCTTGACCACCTTGGCGGGGATATCGGTCAGGTCGGACTGGATCTGGGCGCTGGCCGGCACCGCCAGAAGCGTGGACAGGAATAAAGGCAACAGGGCTTCACGCATCGTTCTGCTCCTTGCTTCAATCATCTGGCGCCCGGCGACGGGCGCGCTTCTTATATCAAAGAATCCCAATCCGACGGCTTGGACGACA
>JAFECO010000032.1 GCA_018242085.1 Pseudomonadota bacterium | reverse complement strand
TCATGCCGGCGCTGGTGCAGGCCGCCGATGCCGGCGGCTTCTTCCAGGATGGCGCGGCGCGCCAAGGGCTTCTGGCTGATCAGAAGACCGATCTGGCCCTGACGGACAAAGGCGGTGGAACCGGCGCCCGACGAGGCATCGGCAAAGAATATCTGCACGTCGCGCTGGCGCACATCGCGGCCATTGATGCGGTAGACGCTGCCCGCTTCGCGCTCGATGCGGCGCGACACTTCGATGGTATCGAATCCGGCATAAGCGCCGGCGGCCTTGTGCTCGCTATTGTCGATGAAGAGCGTGACTTCCGCGACATTGCGGGCCGGGCGGCCCGCGGAGCCGGAAAAGATCACATCGTCCATTTCGCTGCCGCGCACGGACGAGGGGCGGGTTTCGCCCATCACCCAGCGCATGGCGTCGAACAGATTGGATTTGCCGCAACCATTCGGCCCGATCACGGCGGTGAGGCCGGGCTCGATGAACAGCTCCGTCGGTTCGACGAAGGATTTGAAACCGGAAAGTCTGAGCCGGGTGAACTTCAAGAAAAATGCGCCGCCTTACGCTTGTTGAAATGCGCCGGCCGCCAATTATTTTTTCTTGGCAAGCGCGGCGTCGAGAATTTTCGCCAGGTCCTTGTAGGGAACGGCACCGGAAGACTGCGGAATCCCGTCGACGACAAAGGTGGGCGTGCCGGTGAGGCTGTAGCGCTGCTCGGCTTCCGCGGACACCTTGTTGATACGTTCATCCTCTGCCTTGTTGGCAATGCATTGTTCCGCCTGTTCGGCCGTCATGCCGAATACCCGTGCCTGTTTGATCATCTCCCCATGAGGATCCGTGATGCCGGGATACTCCGCAGCATCCCATTTGGGTTGATTCCGCCACAGAAGGTCAATGAACGCGAAATACTTATCCTCAGGCAAACAGCGCGCCATCTTCTCCACATCGCC
Organism: Pseudomonadota bacterium; assembly: GCA_018242085.1. GTDB lineage: Bacteria > Pseudomonadota > Alphaproteobacteria > Micropepsales > Micropepsaceae > Rhizomicrobium. The sequence goes on along the minus strand of JAFECO010000032.1, from coordinate 9,141 downwards.
GTCCATGGGGCGTAAGGGGAAAGTGCGAAAAACGAAGTAGATCTTGCCGGTGTCGATATACTCCCGCTTCAGCTGCGGGAACTCGTTGGCGGCGAAATAGGCGCAGATGTTGCAGGTGGGCGCACCATATTCGATCAGGGTGACGGGCGCCTTGGGATTGCCCATGGTGCGGTCCGTGGGGACCAGGGTGAAACCGGCGGTCTTGGTGTCGCCGCCCCCGGCTGCGGAGCTGGAACCGCCCATCATGTAATAGCCCACTCCAAAGGCCGCCAGGACGACGACCAGCACGATTCCGATCAGGGCTTTGCGCGACAAGGGCGATTCTCCGCTGCGTTGGGAACCCTGTTTTGGCAGAGGCGGAGCATTTGCTCAACGTTCCTGGCGGGGCGCGCGCCAGCGGGCCAGGCTTTGAAGCGCGTTTTTCAGCGTTTCCGGGCCGCTGTAGTTATGCACAGGATCGCCCGGCGCGGCGGACGGAGCGGGCTTGGGGATGCGGGGCGGGGGCGGAATCGGGCTGAGACTTCCCTGAACGAATTTCACCCGCGTCACGGCCGGCCGGCCCAAATAAGCATTGATGCGCCCCGCCAGGGCACGGGCGTCATGGCCCAGGAACAGGGCGGCGCCCGGCTCGGCCAGCAGAGTTAATACACCGCCGGACTCGTTGAATTTGAGCGGTCGCGCGATGCGGGCGATATCGGCCCCGGCGATTTCCGTCCAGCGCAGCACCAGGCTGGGATCGGTGAAGCCGGCGCGCAGGAAGGCTGCATTGCCCACCGGTCCGGCATCGTTCGCCACCGGCGCGGCGCGGCCACGGCGGGCCGGCAATTCGCCGGGCGCTTTGCTCGATTGTTTTTGCGGCGGCGTTCGGGCCATGGTCGGAATTATGCCTCGCGCTTCCAGATCGAAAAAGCCCGAAACGGAATTGGCCACACGTCTGCTGGATTGGTACGACCGTCATCGCCGGGTGTTGCCCTGGCGGGCGGCGGCGGGAAAGCGCGCCGATCCCTATCGCGTCTGGCTGTCGGAAATCATGCTGCAGCAGACCACCGTGCAGGCGGTGGCGGGCTATTACCGCAAATTCCTGGAGCGCTGGCCCGATGTAAAAGCGCTGGCGGCCGCGCCCGAAGAAGAGGTTCTGGCAGCGTGGGCAGGGCTTGGCTATTACGCCCGCGCCCGCAATCTGCATGCGGCCGCAAAGATCGTGGCCAAGGATTGGAGCGGAAAATTCCCCGGCACGGCCGAAGGGCTGCGCGCACTGCCGGGCATCGGGGGGTACACGGCGGGCGCCATCGCCGCCATTGCCTATGACGAACGCCAGGCGGCAATGGACGCCAATGCCGAGCGGGTGATCGCGCGTCTTTACGCCGTCGAAACGCCGCTGCCGAAAGCCAAGATGGCGTTGCATGCTCTGGGCATGGCGCTGGTGCCGGCACGGGCGGGGGATTTCGTCCAAGCCTTGATGGACCTGGGCTCCGCCATCTGCACGCCCAAGCGGCCGGCCTGCGGGAACTGTCCGTGGACAGAGGAATGCGCGGCCCGCCGCCGGGGCATCCAGGAAAAATTGCCAGTCAAAGCGCCCAAGGCGGCCAGGCCGCTGAAACGGGGCGCGGCTTTCGTGGCGCAGGACAAGAGCGGCGCGGTGCTGCTGGTCAAGCGCCCGGATAAGGGCCTTTTGGCCTCGATGTTGGAGCCGCCCTTGGGCGAATGGACGGATGACTTTCCGTCAAAGCAGGCTGCATTGAAACAGGCGCCATTTCCCGCCGAGTGGAAACGGCGCGCGGGCCTGGTGCGCCACGGCTTCACCCATTTCGAATTGGAGATCGAAGTCTATTTCGCCGATCTCGCCCGGCGTCCCAAAACCAACGGGCAATGGATTTCAGCCGGCAATCTGCGCGACGTGGCGCTGCCCACCGTCATGCGCAAAATCGTGGAGCATGGCCTCGATCAAGGCGGCCCGTTGTTTCAGACCAGCTCCGCCCGCAAGCGCTGACGCAGCACATCGATCGGCACCAGGGCGCCCGCCGGCGTCTCGAACTGCCAGAAGGTCCAGCCGTTGCAGGCATCCAGGCCCTGCACATGCGCGCCCATGCGATGGATCGAACCGGTGGCATTGGCGCAGACGAGCGTGCCGTCGGCCCGTACCTTGGCTTTCTGGTTCTTGCGGGTGCCGTGAAGCACGGTGCCGGGCGGCAGCAATCCGCGCTCGACCACCCAGCCGAAAGGAATGCGGGGCTCGGCGCGCTTGGATTTGGTCACTTCCAGCGCATCTTCGCCGGCCGGAACGATTTCGGCGATGCGCGCGCGCGCCACATCGGCATAGGTTTTTTCCCGCTCGATCCCGATGAAGCGGCGGTCCAGGCGCTTGGCCACCGCGCCGGTGGTGCCGGAGCCGAAGAAGGGATCCAGGATCACATCACCGGGCTTGGTGGACGCCACGATCACGCGGTGGAGCAAAGATTCTGGCTTCTGGGTGGAATGGGCTTTCTGGCCGTCGGCGCCCTTGATGCGCTCATGGCCCGAACAGATCGGCAAGGTCCAGTCCGAGCGCATCTGCAGCTCGTCATTCAGCGCCTTCATCGCTTCATAGTTGAAGGTGTATTGCTGCTTGGGATTCTTGGTCGCCCAGATCAGGGTCTCATGCGCGTTGGTGAAACGCTTGCCCCTAAAATTCGGCATCGGGTTGGATTTGCGCCAGATCACATCATTGAGAATCCAGAAGCCCAGATCCTGCAAGGTCGCGCCCACGCGGAAGATGTTGTGATAGGAGCCGATCACCCAGATCGAACCGGTGTCCTTCAAGACACGCCGGGCCGCCGTCAGCCAGTCATGGGTGAAGCGGTCATATTCGGCGAAGCTGCCGAACTGGTCCCAGTGATCGTCCACCGCATCGACCTTGGACTGGTCGGGACGATGCAGGTCGCCCCTGAGCTGCATGTTGTAGGGCGGGTCGGCGAAGATGAGATCGGCGCAGCCTTCCGGCAGCGCGTTCATGCGCGCCACGCAATCGCCTTCGATGACCTGATCCAGTTTCAGCATGTCCCCGCCCGAAAATATCAACAGCGGGATTCACAGTGATTCGGCGCGAATCACTCGTCAAGAGTCAAAATGAATCAAGGAATTAGGCAGGGACTCAGTATTGAGTCCCCCGATTCATCCCCACACAAGATATTGAGGGCTGTGAGTCATTCTGCCGCTGTCAGGGCACTGTCCTGGATTACGTCCTCGGGAGAGATGGTCTGCCCCAAGAGGATGGCGCGGATGGGCCCGAAGCTGCGGCGGTGATGCTGGGTCACGCCATGGGCTTTGAGGCCGGCATAATGTTCGGGCGTGCCGTAGCCTTTGTTGCTGCGCCAATTATAGCCAGGATGCGCGTCGTGCAGCGCCACCATCATGCGGTCGCGCGTCACCTTGGCGATGATCGATGCCGCCGCGATGGAGACCGAGCGTGCGTCGCCGCCGATCAGGGTGTCGCAGCGGCAGGGAAGGGGCGGCGGATCGTTGCCGTCCACCAACGCGAATTCCGCCGTCACGGTGAGCGCCCGCACGGCGCGGGCCATCGCCATATGCGTGGCCTGGCGGATATTGACCAGGTCGATCTCGCCAACGGATGCCTCGCCCACGCCGACCGCGATCGCGGTTTCCATGATGAGGGGATAGAGCGCCTCGCGGTCTTCCTCGCTCAGCTGTTTTGAATCATTGAGCCCTTTGGGAATGCGTTTGCGGTCCAGGATCACCGCCGCCGCCACCACCGGTCCGGCCAGGGGGCCGCGTCCCACTTCATCCACGCCGCAGATCGGACCCGCCATGGTCTTCAGCAGCCGCGACTCGTAGATGTAATGGGGCATGCCCCATCTTTAGAGCAGGGACAGCTGATCGCCAATCCGGGGCGGGCGCCGGAAATTGTTGATGGCAAGGGACCTCGGTTCCTGGTTGAGCCCCAATTTCTTCACCGCCATCTGAAAACGCCGCGCCATCATCTGGGCATAGGGGCCGGTTCCCTTCATGCGCGTGTTCCATTGGCTGTCGTAATCCTTGCCGCCCCGCATCTGGCGGATCAGCGCCATCACATGCTTGGCGCGCCCGGGAACCTCAAGGTCCAGCCATTCGCGGAACAGGTCTTTGATCTCCAGCGGCAGGCGCAGCAGCACATATCCGGCGGACCGTGCGCCCGCGTCCGCCGCCGCCGTCAGCACGGCTTCCATTTCATGATCGTTGAGCGCGGGAATGGCGGGCGCGAACATCACCCCGGTGGGAACCCCCGCTTCGGCCAGTCCCGCGATGGCCTGCAGCCGCCGCGCGGGCGTGCCGGCACGCGGCTCCATGGTCCGGGCCAGGTGGCGATCCAAGGTGGTGACCGAAAGGGCGGCCTTGGCCAGCCCCATCTCCGCCATTTCGGACAGGATATCGAGATCGCGCAGGATCAGGGGCGATTTGGTGACGATGGCGACCGGGTGACGGAAATCGCGCAACACTTCCAGAATGCTGCGCGTGATGCGCATCTTCTTTTCCAGCGGCTGATAGGGATCGGTGTTGGTGCCCATGGCGATGACGCGGGGCACATAGCCCGGCGCGCTCAATTCCTTAGCCAGCAGCTCGGCGGCATTGGGCTTGGCGAACAGCCGGGATTCGAAATCGGCGCCCGGCGACAAGCCCAGATAGGCGTGGGTAGGGCGGGCGAAACAATAGATGCAGCCATGCTCGCAGCCCCGATAGGGATTGATCGAGCGGTCGAAAGACAGGTCCGGTGATTTGTTGCCGGTGATGATGCTGCGGGTGGCGTCATGGATGACTTCCGTGCGCAGGGGCGGCGGCGCGCCATCTTCGGCCCGCCAGCCATCGTCCCACCCGTCATCTTCGATGGTCGCACGGCCGGACGGAAAACCGTTGCGCGCGCCGATGCGCGCTTCACACTTTTCCTGTCCGATGCTCCACCCATCATCCACCAGCACCCGGGTCTGCTTTTCGTAGCGGCCGACATGATTGGAGCGTGCCCCGCGGCCCCGCAGCAATTCCGGCCTGATCGTGGAGTTGAGGACTATAGTCATAATTATAGGATTATGGACCCTGATGAGAACAAATCAAGTACAAAATGTCCTTATCAAAATTTGACGGCAATCCTTCAATTCCGAAGAGGCAGCTACATCGCCAATTAAGACGCCAGCGGCATAATCAGCTGTAAGTCACTGTCAAATCTTGCAATTCGGACACCATGACTCTTCAAACGCCGCGCTTCGCCATGCTGGCCGATCTGGCCAAGGAAACCACCAGCGAAGGACGCCGGGAGCTCCTGCGCAAAGTCACCGAGGCATTCGATCCGGCGATGGCTGGAAATGACCTCGCGCAGTTTGACGACGTGCTGGCCACCGTCGCGGCCGACTATTCCAAGCAGGTTCGCAGCCAGATCGCCCGGCTGATCGCCAGCAGCCTTTCGCCCTTCAGTCACACGGCCCAGCGCTTTGCGATGGACGATATCGAAGTGGCCCGCCCCATCCTGGAACATTCCGAGGCCCTGACCGACGACACGCTGCTGCAGGTCGTTGGACAAAAGTCCCAGGACCACATGATGGCCGTGACCCGGCGGCGGCGGATCAGCGAAGCGGTGTCTCATGCGCTGGTCGAACGCGGCAATGACGCCGTGGTGACCTCGCTCCTTGGCAACGAGAAGGCGGAAATCGGCTCGGAAGCCTATGGGCTGGTCGCCAAGCGTGCCGAAACCAGCCCGGCCTTGCAGGCGCCATTGGTGCGCCGGGCCGGCGTGCCGATGGAATTGCTGAACGGCCTTTACATGAAAGTGGAAGCCGATCTGCGCCGCGAGATCATCGGCAAATTCGAATCCGTCCCGCCGGAGGAACTGGAAGCCGCATTCCAGCGCAGCCGCGCCAAGGTTTCCCAGCATTACAAGCAGCCCGATGATTTCGATGCCGCCAAGCGCCGTGTTGACGAAATGCAACGCAAAGGCGCGCTCATTCCGCCCGCGCTGGTGACGCTGATGCGCGAAGGGCCGGCCGGCCGAACCGCCTTCAAGATCGCATTCGCGCGGCTCACCGACGTCGAATATGACGTGATCGAAAGAGCCGTCGAAGGGCAGGACCTGGATACCATGGCGCTGCTTTGCCGCGGCTCGCAATTCGACCGCGCGCTTTACGTTTCACTGGCGGTCGCGCTGGACCATAGCGATCGCGCCATGGACGGGGCGCAGGAATTCGGCAAGCTCTATGAAAGCGTGCCGGTCCAGGCGGCGCAGCGCGCCATCCGCTTCTGGAAAATCCGCGCCGCCGCATAACCGGCCGCGGGGCTCTATCGCTCCATCAAACGAGGCATGATCTCGACAAAGTTGCAGGGGCGGTGGCGGCTGTCGAGCTGCCATTTGAGAATACCGTCCCAGCCGTCCTTCACCGCGCCGGGCGAGCCGGGCAGGGCAAAGAGATACGTGCCGCGCGCGACGCCGGCGCAGGCGCGCGACTGCACGGTGGATGTGCCGATCTTGGCGTACGAGATCTGGTGGAACAGGACCGCGAAGCCTTCGATCTCTTTTTCGAAGACGCTCTTGAAGGCTTCCACCGTGACATCGCGCCCGGTCAGGCCGGTGCCGCCGGTCGATATCACCACGTCGCAGCGCGGATCCTCGATCCAGGTTCTCAGCTGGGCCACGATGCGGGCCTGTTCGTCCCGCACGATGGTGCGGGCGCAGAGAATATGTCCCGCATCTTCAAGGCGCTTCACCAGCGTGTCGCCGGAGACATCGTCGTCCCGCGTGCGCGTGTCCGAAACCGTAAGCACGGCAATATGGATCGGCACGAATGTCTTGCCGGTATCGATCCGGCCGGAATTGATATCGTCAGAAGGGATCGGCATCGGAAGCCACCACGGTAGGAGTTGGCGTGGCCGGACGGGTCACCGCCGCGACCGCCGGATGATAGATGGGCCATTCGCCCCGCGCGATCTGGTCCAGGCTGCGGGCATCCTGGCCGAAGCGGCGGCGATACATCCATTGATACTCCATCAGCCGGCGCACATAGGAGCGCGTCTCGGCGATGGGAATGCTTTCCACGAACAGCAACGGATCGTCCTTGCCCGCCTTGGTCTGAAGCCATCGCGCCGCCGCGCCGGGTCCCGCATTATAGGCCCCGCCAAGCTGGAGAAGATTGCCGTCCAGCCGGTCCAACAGCTGAGAGATGTAACGCTGGCCCAGCGACAGGGAATAGGCGGGATCGTCGAGCTTGGCGACGGCATCGCGGCCCGCCAGAAGTTTCGCCGTCGCCGGCATCAATTGCATGATGCCATGGGCGCCCGCGACCGAGGTCGAACCGTTCTGGAAGCGGCTTTCGATCCGCGCAAAGGCCAGCACCAGGGAATTGTCGATCCGGTAGCCGCCTTCCGGCTCATAGGGAGGAACCGGGAAAAGCCCGGTGAGCAGCAATCCTTGTCCCACGCTGGCTTCGCTGGCGCGCAGTTCGACATTGGTGACGCCCAGATCGCGGGCCAGCGCCGCCATCGCCGGATCCAGGGCTTCGTCGTTGTTGACGAAAGCGCGGTTGAGTTCGGTGCCGACATTCTCGGTCTCGCCCACCTGCGACAGCGCCACCGCGCGGCGGGCGGACGGCACCTTCATCAAAGCCGTGAAATCGGCCTGATTGAGAATGGGATCGGAGAAGCCTGTATGCGTATCGATCCCCAGCATGCGCTCGGCGACCAGGCCATAGAATGTGGGCTGCTCCTTGGCGGCGGCGGCCAGAAGGCTCACCACACGCGGCGTGTCGCCCTGCTGCATGCGCGCGCGGGCGGCCCAGAATGCAGCCTGCGCCCGCAACGTGCCTTGGATCCCGGCATTCTGCGCCAGCTTTTCCAGATGGACGGATGCATCGGCCCAGCGGCCCAGCCGGTAAGCGGAGAAACCCGCATCCCATTCCAGCTGCGGCACGGGCGCGGTGTTGGCCACGCCGCCAGCCAGCTGGAAGGCTTGGGCGTCCATGCCTTCCGCCAGATAGGACGCGGCGATGCGGTGGGACAGGATCGCGACATCTTCCGGGGTTGCGTTGTTCTGGATGCCCTGCAACAGGGCGAGGGCGGCATCTGGTTGGCCTGCCTTGATGTTGGAAAGAACTCTGGACAGAATCGAGCGGCCGACTTCACCGCTGGGGCTGGGTTCCGGCAGTTCCAGGTCTTCGAAGCCGCCCGTGCGGTGGGGCACGGCAATGGGCGCCGGGATGTTGGTCACCACCGCCACCACGATGGTCTTGCGGTGCTTGCGGACCTTTTTGGTCGAGCGACCCACCGCGAGCCGATAGACCTTATCCGCTACCGAATGATCGCGGTATTTTGCCAGCCAGGCAGTCAACTCGCCGATGGTCGCCCGCTTGGCGGAGAATAGCCGCGCAGCTTCGGCATAACCTTGAAGTACGGGATCAGAAACTTTCGCCAACAGCTTATTGGCTTTGGTTATTTCGCCCTTTCGCTCGGCCGCGAAAATTTGCCGGTAGAGCGTTACGTCGGCGGGGCTGAGGATCTGCGGCTTGACCGACGGCGTGATGGGCTGGGTCAGAACGGGTTTGAGCGGATTGCCGGGCTGCACCGGCGAAATTGGGAGAGCGGCGGCCGCGGGCGGAAGCGCCACGCCATTGTCCTGCGGCACACTTTTTTCCTGCGGTGCGCTTTGGGCGAGCGCGGCCGACGATAAAATTAGAACAAATCCAATCGCTAACGCGATCCGCATCCCGCGTCCCCTTCGACAGGGAATCTAACTAACCCGCGCGGGCCGGTTCCGGCAACCCAAGCGACTCCATCCGGGAGGCCACGGCCTGAAGATCGCGCCAGGCCAGTTTCTTATGCGCCGGCTGGCGCAGCAGATAGGCGGGATGAAGGGTCGGCATCACCGGAACCATGGCATTGCCCACGCGATATTCCAGCCATCGTCCCCGTGTCCGCATGATGCCTTCGGTAATGCCCATCACATGGCGCGCGGCGACCGCGCCCAGAAGGATGATGACACCGGGATTGGCCAGTTCGATATGGCGGCGCAGGAAGGGCAGGCAGATCGCCGCTTCTTCCGGCGAAGGATCGCGATTGTCGGGCGGGCGCCAGTTGATGACATTGGTGATGTAGCAATTGCGGCCCCGGTCCAGATCGATGCTGGCCAGCATC
>JAFECO010000329.1 GCA_018242085.1 Pseudomonadota bacterium | reverse complement strand
CGCTTCGGGGGCCGGCGCGGCCACAGGCTGGGGCGTTGCGGCCAGGCGCGGGGTGAACCACCACACGGTCCGCTGGTCTTTCATCGGGCGCACGGCGGCCACCAGTTCCAGCCCCGGCATCACCACAAAGCTTTCCTCGCGTGGGCGGCCTTCGGCGGCATCGCGCGACAGCCGGTAAAGCACCGCGCTGGACGGCTCGCCCGCCATCGCCAATTCCGGCGGGGCGGCGCTGTCGCCATCCTTGGTGCCGGCCATCCGGCGATAGACGGGATTGCAGTCCAGCACCGAGCCGTCCGGGCCGGTGATCACCCAGGCGACATTGGCGCGCGCGGCGGCCTCCGATATGCGCCTGGCGTCTTCGGTCTTCAGGCCTTCGCGCGGCCATACCGCATAGAGAAGCAGAGAGGCGACGGCGCCGATTCCGCCCAACAGGGCATACCCTGCAAAACCGGCTTGATCGGGTTGGGTCAGGGCCAGGCCCGCGGCGCCCAGCGCCACAATGGCGAACACCAGCGCAGCCCAGCGCCAAGCGCCCGCCGGCACGCCAAGGGTCCAGGTCGAAATTGTGCGGGAAGCCTGCATTATCCGCACTTTACAGGATTCGGTTAACGAATGGTTTCCACCGCGTAAACCATTATTTCTGCTTATTAATTTCTAGGCATCTTTCCGCTGAGCCGCATCACATAGCCGATGACTTGCGCCACCGCCTTATAATGTTCGGGCGGCACCGCCTCGTCGACCTCGATGCTGGCGTGCAGGGCGCGCGCCAAAGGCGGATTTTCGATCACCGGCACATCGTGTTCTTCGGCGACCGCACGGATGCGCAAGGCCAGCGCGTCGATGCCCTTGGCCACGCAGACCGGCGCCGCCATCTCTCCGGGTTCATATTTCAGCGCCACGGCAAAGTGGGTGGGGTTCATGATCACCACCGTGGCGTCCGGGACCGCCGCCATCATGCGCTTCTTGGACCGCTCCTGGCGGATCTGGCGCACCTTGGCCTTGATGGCGGGATCGCCTTCATTCTGGCGATACTCTTCCTTGATCTCCTGCTTGGACATGCGGTTGCGCCGCATGAAGCGCAGGCGCTGCACGAAATAATCCAGGCCCGCGATCACCAAAAGCGCCGACAGCGACGCCATCAGCACCTTGAAGAGAAGATGGCTCATATCGCCCACCACGCCGCCCGGCGATTGGGTGAGAATGGCTTCCAGCATGCCCCGTTCGGGCCAAAGCTGCGTCCAGATCGCCATGCCCACGATGGCGATCTTGATCAGGCCCTTGAGCAGATTCATCCAGCCTTCGGGACCGAAAATCCGCGCCAGGCCTTTGGGAATCGAAAGCTTGGAAAAATCCGGCGCCAGCCTTTCGGGATTGAGCGTGGGGCGGCTCTGCAGCACATGGCCGGCCAGGCTGGCCGCGACCATCACCCCCATGAACGGCGCCAGGATCAACGCCAGATGCAGCAAGAGGCCGCGAGACATGGAGGCCAGGCCCACGCCATCGACCGCCATCTGCTCCGGTTGCTCGATGAACATGGTGAGAAGCTCGGCGATGGCGATCGCCGCGGAATGGCCGAACATGGCGATCGCCAGGGTGCCGCCCGCCAGAAGGACAAAAGCAGTGACTTCCGTGGATTTGACGATGTCGCCGGATTCGCGCGCCTGTTCGAGCCGTTTTGCTGTCGGCTCTTCGGTCTGCTGCGATTTGTCTTCGTCGGCCATGAATTCCTAGGCGCCCGCTAAAGGAACGTGCCCATCGAGGTGGTGTAGAAATTGAGAAAGAGGGTGATGATCGAACCCAGCATCGCCAGCATGATGACGAAGCCGCAAAGAATGTTGATCGGCACCGCCACGAAAAAGATCTGCAATTGCGGCATCAGCTTGGCCAGCACGCCCAGCGCCGCGTAGATGGCAAAGCCGAACACCAGGAAGGGCGCGGCCAGCTGAAAGCCCAGTGCGAAGGACGAAGACACCAGCTTGATCACCAGTTGCGCCATGTCGCCGGTGGGAAGCGCCGCGCCCGGCGGCAGCATGCGATAGCTGCCCGCGATGGCGCCGATCGCCAGATGGTGCAGGTCGGTGGCGAAGATCATCACCGTGCCCAACAGGGTGAGGAAATTGCCCACCACCGCGCCCTGGGTGTTCTGGGTGGGATCGAGCGTCTGGGCGTAAGCCAGGCCGATCTGGGATGCGATCAGAAAGCCCGCCACCTGCAGCGCACTCATGATCACGGCCGCCATCGCGCCCACCAGCACGCCGGCGGTGATCTCCTGGCCGATCAGGATGACCAGGGAAAGCATGGTCTGAGGCGCGGCGGCCGGATATTGGCCCTGCACCGTGGGCGTCAGCGCGAAGGACACCGCCAGCGCCAGCACCAGACGCACCCGGGCCGGCACGCCCATGGTGCCGACACCAGGCAAGAGCATCATCATCGCGCCCACCCGCGAAAACACCAGCAGGTAAGTGAGGATGATGCCCGACAGGGCGGGAAGATGGATATGCATTCAATAAGCGGCGATGCGCGCCGCGATATCGGTCATCAGGCTGCCCAATGCCGAGCCCGCGAAGGGCAGGAAGATCAGCAGAACCACAAAGACGGCGACGATCTTGGGCACGAACACCAGGGTCTGTTCCTGAATCTGGGTCAAGGCTTGCAACAGGCCGATGCCCAG
>JAFECO010000328.1 GCA_018242085.1 Pseudomonadota bacterium | reverse complement strand
TTGAGCCTGGGCGTGGTTCTGTTCGCGCTCATCGCCGCGCTATTCGCCAGCGGGGTGATCGGGCGCACCATTCATGGCGTGAACGACACCATCGATGCCGTCATCGCCGATGCCGGATTCGGGATTTCCGAAATCCATCTGGCGGGCAACAGCCGGGTACCGCCGGAAACCATCCTGGCGGCGCTGGGCATGAAGCCGGGCGAATCCATTTTCGGCGCCAAGCTGGGGCAGGCCCGCAACCGCATCATGGCGCTGGACTGGGTCGCCTCCGCCGATGTGGTGCGCCGCTATCCGGACTCCATTTTCGTGACCATTGTCGAAAAGCGGCCTTTCGCTTTGTGGCAATCGCCTGAACTGGGCAATGGCCGGGGCGGCGTCGCCGTGGTGGAGCGCACGGGCGGCCTCATCACCACCCAGGGGGTGGAGAAATTCGCCCGCCTGCCCAAGCTGGTGGGGCCCGGCGCGCCCGAGGCCGCCGCCGACCTGGTCGACGCGGTGATGACCCATCGCGCCGCCGCCGCCCGAATTGCGGCTTATGAATATGTCTCCAAGAGACGCTGGAACCTGATCCTGAATGACGGGGTGGTGGTCAAGCTGCCGGAAACCGGCTGGCAGAAGGAATTGGATGCGCTGGAACACCTGATCGTGGATGCAGGCGTTCTGGAGCGCGATATCACCGAAATCGACCTCCGGTCGCCCACGCAATTTTTCTTTGTCCTGCGCAGCGGCGAGAAGAAAGATGTTCAACGTGGGAAAGAAACCTGACGATGGGCGAGGCCATCCGATTGCGCGTCAACAATGAAATTCCCGCCTACCGCCCCGGCCTGGTGTCGGCGCTGGACATCGGCTCTTCCAAGGTCGCCTGCGTCATCGGCCGGGCCGAGCAGGGCAGCCTGAAGATCCTGGGCAGCGCCTTGCGCGAAAGCGCGGGCGTGCGCGCGGGCACCGTGACCAGCCTGGAACTGGCCGAGGAATCGATCCGCGATTGCGTGGCGGCGGCGGAGAACCATGCCGATGCCCGCATCCAGAATGTGCTGATTTCGGTCAATTGCGGCCAGCCCGTTTCGGTCAACAGCCGGGCCGTGATGGCCCTGGACGGCGCCCTGGTATCGGATACCCATCTGCGCTCCCTCCTCGGCGACGGCCGCGCCCGCTGCCGCCTGGAAGGCCATGAAGTGATCCAAAGCTCGCCCACCGCCTATGTGGTGGACGAGGCGCGGGGCGTGCGCAATCCGTCCGGCATGTTCTGCCAGCGGATCGGCGTCGCCATGCATGCCGTGGCGGTCAAGCCCAGCCCCTTGCAGAATCTCAAGCTGGCGGTCGAACGCACCCATCTCAATGTGGTGGGAACCCTGTTCTCGGCCTACGCATCGGGCTTGGCGACCCTGAGCGAGGACGAAAAGCAGATCGGCGCCACCGTGATCGACATGGGTGGTGGCTGCACCTCCATTGCCGTCTTCCTGGAAGGCCATCTGGTCCATGCCGATGTGGTGCCCAAGGGCGGCTTCACCGTCACCACCGACATCGCCCAGATGCTGGCGGCGCCGATCTCGGCCGCCGAGCGGGTGAAGACCCTGTTCGGCGCCGCGCTGGGCGATCTGGAAGTGGGCACCGACGTGGTCTCCATCCCCCAGATGGGCGAGGATGGCGACGAGGCGGCGCTGCGCGTGCCCCGTTCGATGCTCACCCGCATCATCCAGGCCCGCCTGGACGATATTTTCGAGGAAGTGCAGAAGCGCCTGCAGGCCTCCGGCTTCGACGCCGCGGCGGGCCGCCGGGCCGTGCTGACGGGCGGCGCTTGCCAGCTGGCGGGCACCCGCGAGCTGGCGGCGCGCATCCTCAACAAACAGGTGCGTATCGGCCGTCCGCAAAACTTCCCCGGACTGGCGGCGGCCAATGCCGGACCTGACTATGCCACCGCGATCGGCCTTCTGATGGCGGGGGCGACGATGCCGCCGGAGATGATCAATCCCGATATTCCCATGACCACGCCCGCCGAAGAGCGCAAAGGTTGGTGGGGACGGTTGACCGGCCGGTGGTTGGAATGATTCAACATAATAAATGCGAATCGTTGGGCGATTCGGGCGTTTTGCAAGGTGACCCTCTGATGTCACTGTGGAGAAATTAGATGGCGATCAATCTCAAATTACCCGAAACCAAGGAATTGCGTCCCCGCATCACCGTGCTGGGCGTGGGCGGCGCCGGCGGCAATGCCGTCAACAACATGATTGAGGCCGGTTTGGACGGCGTCGATTTCGTGGTCGCCAACACCGACGCCCAGGCGCTGGCCCAGTCCAAGGCCGACCGCCGCATCCAGCTGGGCGCCGGCACCACCGAAGGCCTGGGCGCTGGCGCGCAGCCGGAAGTGGGCCGCGCGGGTGCCGAGGAATCGATGGCCGAGATCATGGAGCACCTCGCCGGTGCCCATATGGTCTTCATCGCCGCCGGCATGGGCGGCGGCACCGGCACCGGCGCGGCGCCCGTGATCGCCCGCGCGGTGCGCGAAGCCGGCATCCTCACTGTCGGCGTGGTCACCAAGCCCTTCGCCTTGGAAGGCGACCGCCGCATGCGGGTGGCCGAGAAGGGCATCGCCGAGCTGCAGCAATTCGTCCACACCCTGATCATCATCCCCAATCAGAATCTGTTCCGGGTCGCCTCCGACCGCACCACC
>JAFECO010000327.1 GCA_018242085.1 Pseudomonadota bacterium | reverse complement strand
TCGGCCGTTCCCGAACCCGGAACATGGATGGTGTTGATCCTGGGCTTCTTTGCCGTGGGCTGGGCGATGCGCCGCCGCGCGCATCTGCGCCCCGGCCTGACGGCCCGGTAACGCCATGCGCGGCCTGATCCTGGTGGTGCTGGTCAGCCTTGCCGGCATCCTGCTGTGGCCCGCCGCCAAAGAACCCACCGCCGCGCCTGGGGGCCAGCTCGACGCGAAATCCGCCGCGCTTCTGGCCCATGTCCCCGACGCCTCGCCCGGCACCCGCATCTGGTATGCCGCGAGCGATTATCCGCGCCTCGAGCTGCCCGGCGGTCACGAAGAGATCGTGAAGAGCGCGCTCAACATCAAAGGCCCGATGGCGTTCGGCAGCTTCGTGTGGGACGAAGAACGCATTCCCAAGAAGGGCGCGATGTGGGTGCGCGTGGATCTCGCCCATCAGATCCTGTCGGTATTTCGCGGCGGCCATGAGATCGGCTCCGCCGTGATCCTTTACGGCACCGACGGCAAGCCCACGCCCACCGGCGATTTCACGGTGCTGCAGAAATCCGCCGACTATCACTCGCGCACTTACGACGCGGCGATGCCCTATATGCTGCGCCTCACCGATGACGGGGTGGCGATCCATGGCAGCAATGTGCGCGAAGGCTATGCCACGCATGGCTGCATCGGCGTGCCGCCGGAATTCGCCAAGAAACTTTTTGCCGCGATGGCGAAAGGCGATCCGGTTTTCATCGTCCCGGACCCGCAAGCCAAACAAGGCTAACGCGCCGTTCATTTCATTTGTCGCAGGTCTGACGGAAAACCGCCGCGCCCTTCTCCCGGAACAGGCCAGTCGCATAAAATGCGCGATAAATGCGCATCAAACTGTAGCGCGCGCTTCGCCCAAACCTTAACCAAATCTTTCCACGCCCTGGAAACCCAACGCTGGGAGACTTCCGCCGTAACGCGGGGAGCTTTCTCTCATGGCAGAGGGCATGGCGCAGGGCCGCTGGAAATCACGGGTCATGGCAGGGGCGATGCTGTGCGCCACGCCGTTCTTCATGGGCGCGATCGATCAGCAGACCAGCATCGATGAGCGCATCCTGATCGCGCACAACCAAGAGCGCGCGAGCCTGGGTCTTCAGCCGCTGAATTGGAATCCCGCGCTGGCCGAATCCGCGCAACGCTGGGCCGACTATCTCGCCACCACCGGCCGCTTCGAACATGCGCCGGAGAACCGCCGCAACCCCGAAGGCGAAAATCTGTGGGCGGGCACCAAAGGCTATTTCGGTCCCGAAGCCATGGTGGGCGCCTGGATCCGGGAAAAGCAATATTTCCGCCCCGGCGTCTTCCCCGACAACAGCACCACCGGCCGCGTCGCCGATGTGGGCCATTACACCCAGCTGGTCTGGGCCAATACGCGGCAGGTCGGCTGCGCCGAAGCCGCCGGCGAGCGCGAGGATGTCCTGGTCTGCCGCTATGCCCAGGCGGGCAACTGGCGGGGCGAACGGCCCTTCTGATTCAGCGGACGGGCTTGCCTTCCAGGCCGGTCCAGGTCCAGGACGCGATCTTCCAACCCGATGCGTCTTTGGTCATCGCAAAGGTGAATTGCGAGGTCTCGCGCATCGTCGCGCCCTTCTGCTTGTAGGTATAGGTCGCGGGCGCGATGACATAGGCGCTGGTGCCGGCGACATTCTCGCGCGTCGGCGCGCCGATGGTCACCTGCCCGCCGCTCTTTCCTTCGGCGGCTTCCGCTTTGCCGAGATCGGCGCCCCAATCGTCGAACGCCTTGGCTCCGCTCCAATGATAGGGCGCGACTTCGTCGGTGATGGCGGGCGCGGCGACATGCAGCGCCTTGGCCGCCTTCATGTCGCCCTTGTTGAAGGCGTCGGCGAATTGGCGGAGCGTGGCTTCCACGCCCGCGTCACCCGCATGGGCCATTGGCGCCGCCATCAGCAACAGCGCACTCGATATTACGAACAATGATTTCATGCTCGTCCCCCTTGGCTCTGTGTGGCGGCAAGACTAGCGGAAAAAGGGGCGGCGATCACGGGGCCTGCCGCATCAAAAAAGCGGGCCCGACAACCGATCTGGCTGCCCGGCCCGTATCACCATGCGGTCACCACCGCACGACTCTCGCTTGCGCGTTAGTTGCGGGTCGCATTGCGGGTCGCTCGTGCTCGCCGCGCTCGTCGCTTTCGCATGTCCACCGGACATGCTCATGCGGCTAACGCCGCACCGCTCCTCTCTATTTCGGCGTGACTTTAAACATGCCGCCGGCCTTGTCGTCTTCCAGGATCCACAAGGCGCCGTCGGGGCCCACTTCCACGTCGCGGATGCGCTTGCCCACGCTCCAGCGTTCGGCGGGCTTGGCGCCACCCTTGCCGTCGAAAGTGATGCGGAACAAGGCCTGGCTGTCCATGCCGCCGATCAGCGCCGAGCCATTCCATTGCGGGAACATCGCGCCTTTGTAGAAAGTGAGGCTTCCCGGCGCGATGATCGGCGTCCAATAGATCACCGGCTTGGCGAGATCGGGGCGCGAATCCGGGCTGGGGATCGGCACGCCATTGTAATTGACGGCATAGGAGACCAGCGGCCAGCCGTAATTCTTGCCCGGCTCGATCAGGTTCAATTCGTCGCCGCCGCGCGGGCCATGCTCGGCTTCCCACAAACGGCCATCGGGTCCGAACGCCAGGCCGTA
>JAFECO010000326.1 GCA_018242085.1 Pseudomonadota bacterium | reverse complement strand
GGGCGTCGGGTATGGCGATGTCGCCGACATCGACGGTGAAGCGCAGCGGATCGAATTTGATCTCGCCCAGCGCCAGTTTTTTGTCGAGATTGGTCCCCACCCACGCCACGGCCTGGGAGCGGATCAGGCCGGGGACGAGGAAATAGCCGGCCAGCAGATAGGCGATGAAGAGGAGCACAAGGGCGGACGCGGCCCAGATCCATTTGCGGTACCGGCGCACCCCCGAACCGGCGCCTTCGGGCGGCAGCGGATCGGAACCGGGCTTTTCACTAGTCAAAATTCGACGTCCAGAACACCCGGCCCCATGGTGCGGAGTTTCGCGCCTGAAGGCAACAATATTGCGGCATGCCGGACCGCATTCCGGTTCATAACTTTGTCACGGGCCGCAAGCGCCAAGCGCGCTTAGAGGCTGGCCAATTCCGTCAGCCGGATATTCTTGAGCGGCAGCGAGCGGATGCGTTTGCCCGATGCGGCGAAGATGGCGTTGGCGATGGCCGCGGCGATGGGCGCGGTCGAACATTCGCCCACCCCGCCCCATTTTGGTTTGCCTTTTTCATCCTTGCCGCCGGTCAGCGCCAGGGTGGCCATGGTGTCGGGCACATCGGGCATCCTCACCATGCGGTAATCGTTGAAATTGCCCTGCACCACCGCCCCGTTCTTGACCGTGATCTCGCCATAGAGCATCGCCGTCATGCCGAAGATCACGCCGCCTTCGATCTGGGCATCCACCAGGTTGGGATTGACCACATGATAGGCGTCGGTGGCGGCAAAGACCCGGTCCACCTTGACGGCGCCATTGGGCTGGATCGTCACTTCCGCCACCTGGCCGCCCAATGCTTCGTGATTGTCGACCAGCGAAAGCCCGCGTCCGCGCCCGGCGGGAAGCGGCTTGTGCCAGTTGCTGATCTCTTCCAGCTTGGCGAGCACGGCCAGCGAATCCACGCGGTCGGTGAGGCTGCGGCGGAATTCCAGCGGATCCTTGCCCGCGGCATGCGCCAGTTCGTCGATGAAGCTTTCCAGATAGAAGCAATTCTGCGAGCCGCCCACCGAACGCCAATAGCCCACCGGCACATGGGTGTCCTTGAGCATCTGGCCCGTGTACCAGTTGGGAATCTTGTTATAGGGCACCGAAGGGCCGATGCCTTCCAGCGCGGTGAAATCGATGCCGTCCTTCACCTTGCGGCCGGTGGAGCGCTGGATCGAGGCGCAGACGCTCTGAATATAAAGCGCTTCCAGCTTGCCGTCCGCCGTGAGCGCGCCTTTCAGGCGGATCGCCGATTGCGGACGATACCGGTCGGCCCGCATGTCCTGCTCGCGCGACCAGAGAAGCTGCAGCGGCACATCGATATTGCCCGCCTTGGCCACGCGGATGGCGTGACGCAGTTCGTCGCCGAAGGTGCGCCGGCCGAAACCGCCGCCCAGATACATCTGGTGGAAATAAATCTGCTCCGGCTTCAATCCGGTTTCTTCCGCCGCCATCTGCGCATTCGACAGCGCCGATTGCGAACCCATCCAGATATCGAGCCGGTCCTTCTGCAGATGCACCGTGGCATTGCAGGGCTCCATGGTGGCGTGGGCCAGAAGCGGGGTTTCATATTCCGCCGTGATCACATGCTGGCTTTTGGCGATCGCGGATTTGGCGTCGCCGTCATTGCGCGCCGTCACGAGCGGGCCGTCCAGCGCATCGCGATAGGCCTTGGCGAACCCTGCGCTGTCGGTATGCGCCGCCGCGCCGCCGTCCCAGACCGGCTTCAGCAGCTTCAAGGCTTCGTTGGCGCGCCAATAATTGTCGGCCACCACCGCCACGGCATCGTCCAGCTTGACCACCTGTTTGACGCCGCGCCGGTTCTTCACCGCGCTGTCATCCACCGAGACGAGTTTGCCGCCGAACACCGGGCAGCTCATGATCGAGGCGTAAAGCTGGTCCTTTTCCCGCGTGTCGATGCCGAATTTGGCGCTGCCGGTGGATTTGGCGGGCGAATCCAGGCGGGGCTGGCGGGTGCCGGCGAGTTTGAACTGTTCCGGCGTCTTGATCGCGGGCTCGGCGGCCAGCTTCACCTTGGCCGCATCCGTCACAAGAGACCCGAAGCTCAGCGAACGGCCGCTGGCCTTGTGCAGGACCTTGCCCATCGCGGCGCTGCAATCCTTGGCCGGCACATTCCATTTGTTCGCCGCCGCCTGGATCAGCCGCGCCCGCGCCGATGCGCCCGCCTGCTGCACATAAGGCCAGGTGGTGCGGATGCCGCGGCTGCCCGCCGTCAGCTGGTCGCCATAGATATTGTGTTCGCGGATGTTGCGGTTGACCGAGCTGAATTCGACTTTCACCTTGCTCCAGTCGCATTCCAATTCTTCGGCCAGAAGCATGGGAAGGCCGGAGCCGGTGCCCTGCCCCATCTCGGCCATCGGGCAGCGCAGGATCACGGTCTCGTCCGGCTGGATCACCACCCAGGCATTGACTTCGCGGGGATCGGCGCTGTCCGCGGCCCAGGTCTTGTCGGCGAATTCGGCGGCATAGCCGGGAACGGTCAGGCCCACCAGCAATCCGCCCGTGGCGGTGGCGGCGCTGATCACGAAATCGCGGCGGGAGAGTTTGCTGGTCATGGGATCACGCCTTTCCCGCGGCGCGCTTGATGGCGCGGCGAATGCGGACATAGGTGCCGCAGCGGCAGATGTTGCCCGCCATCGCGGCGTC
>JAFECO010000325.1 GCA_018242085.1 Pseudomonadota bacterium | reverse complement strand
GGTGATCTGGCCGCAATCGGCCGGGGTCTATTCGGCGATGGGCATCAAGCTCAATCCGCAAGGCATCGACTTCACCAAGGTCGATTACCGCCGCGAGAGCGAGGATGGGCAAGTCGTGTTGGTCGTCACCGGCAATATCGTCAATGCCGGCTCGCGCGAATTGTCCGTGCCGCAGAATGTCCGCGTCACGTTGAGCGACGAGAAGAATCACGAAATCTATCATTGGAACTTCACACCCAATGTGCAGACCCTGAAATCGGGCCAGTCTTCGCCTTTCCTCACGCGGCTTTCCGCGCCGCCCGCCGCCGCCCGCCATCTGGAAGTCCGGTTCGCGCCGCATGACTGACAGGCCTGAAATTCTGTTCAGCAGCGAAGAGATCGCCGCGCGGGTGAGCGAATTGGCGCGGGAAATCGCAGGCGCGCCGCAGCGGCCCGATATCGCCATGCCCATCCTGGTGGGCGGATTTGTGTTCGCCGCCGATCTGGTGCGGGCCTTGTCGAAAGAAGGCGTCGATCTGGCGGTGGAGATGCTGTGGCTGCGTTCCTATGGCGACAAGCGGGTGGCCAGCGCGATTTCCATGATCGCGGGGCCGTCGGACCAGATCGCCGGGCGTCATGTGCTGGTGATCGATGGCGTGCTGGATGCGGGGCGCACGATCAAGAAGGCGGTGTCCTTGATCGAAGCGGCGGGCGCCGCCAGCGTGCGGGTGGTGGCGCTGCTGGACAAGCAGCGCGCCGACCGGGTGGCGCAGGCCGATCATGTGGGCTTTGAAATCGGCGATGATTTCGTGATCGGTTACGGCATGGACGATGCCGGTCAGTACCGCTCTCTACCTTATATTGGCCGAACCGGCTGATTCGATTGATAGCGCCAGCGTACCAACCTATCCACTTCGGCAGGATCGCTCGAGCAAAGTGCGTTCGGGCGCGCGCTCCTCATGCTTCGACAAGCTCAGCATGAGGATATCCGCTGAATTCCTCACCCTGGTCGCGCTACGCTGCCGCTAACGACTGTCGAAGGGTGAGGCGTAGCGGTTCCGCCTGACCGCATCTAACGCTCAGAATTCGCGCAGCAGCCGGTCGATATAATCCAGTTCCTGGGGCGGGCGGCCGCGTTCGCCGGCCCGGCGGCGCAGCTCCTGCAGAATGTCGCGCGCCCGCGCCAGATCGTTGGCATCCGGCAGCTTGACGCCATTGCCTGGGCCCACCGGCCCGCGGCCCAAGGGATCTTCCTGGCCTTGCTGTCCGGCCAGATCGCTGCCCTGCATCTGCTTGGCCAAGGCATCGGCGCCCGCGCGCATCTCGGCCAGCGCGTTTTCCTGCGCATTGCGGGCATTGGACAGATCATGGCCGTTCAACGAACGCTGCGCCTGCTCCATCGCCTGGCCCGCCTTGCCCAATCCTTCGCCCAGCTTGCCCAGCTTCTGCATCGAGCGGCCCAGCTTCTGGCGCAGCTCGTCCTGCTGCTTGGCAAGGCCTTGCGCGCCGCCATCCTTGGGATCGCCCTTGCCCTGCTGCTGGCGCAACGTCTTGTCCATCAGGGCGCGCTGCTCGCCCATCAGGTCGCCATATTCCTGAATCGCCTGATTGAGCTCTTTATTTTGCTGGCCGGTACCCTTGCCGTTGCCGCTTTGGGCCATGCGCATATTTTCCAGCATGCTTTGCAGCGCCGCCAGCATCTGCGCCGCCTGCTCGCGGTTGCCGCTGGCGGACAATTGCTGGATCGCCTGCATCAGCTTCTGCAGATCCTCGAAGCCCAGGGTCTTGGCATTGGGATCGTCGGGCGGCGGCTTCTGCGCGGTCTTGCCGGCATTTTCCTGCATCGCCTGCAGATAGCGCTGCATCGCCTGATTGTAGCGCTGCAAGAGCTGGTCGATCACCTCTTGGGGCGCATGCGCCGCCATCGCCGCCGTGATCAGCGCCTGCAATTGCCGCAGATTGTTGGCCGCTTCCAGAATCCCTTTC
This sequence comes from Pseudomonadota bacterium, assembly GCA_018242085.1. Taxonomy (GTDB): domain Bacteria; phylum Pseudomonadota; class Alphaproteobacteria; order Micropepsales; family Micropepsaceae; genus Rhizomicrobium. The sequence continues at coordinate 732 of JAFECO010000325.1, read as the reverse complement.
TGCTCGATCGCCATCGCGGTCTGCCACAGAAGGTCTTCGACATGGGTGATATCCTGCGGCGTATGGGCGGCGCGGATGCCCCAATAGGCGGCGCGGATGGCGGTATAGACGCCGCGCTGATCGGCATAGAATTTGTCGGGCGCGATGGTCAGCGCGTTCAGCATGTCGGCGACAGTACGGCGGGCTTCGCGGTTCTCGCTGATCGCCAAAGCCTGGCGCTGCTCGATCAAGGCGCGGGCCAAGGGATCGGTGAAGACCCGTTCCGGCAGGCGGAAGGTGATGGTCTTGCTGACGCCTTTCTGGCCCGCGCCGTCGCGCGCTTCCAGATGCGCATCCACCATCAGCCCGGCATAGGGATGGCCGGAAAGATCCGAATAGCTGGTCTGGGCCACCGACTTGGCGGGCGCCAGGGGTAGATCGACCGCGATGGGTGCGCCGGATTTTCCGTGCGGGCGGATCACCACTTTGGCCGATGTGACGGCGTAATCGTCCGTGGCCTTGAAGGCGAATTTGACGGCGCCCCGTTCACTCACCGACGGCTTGGCAGTGAAGGTGATCTGGGGCAAAGCATCGGCGATCACGTGCAGGTTCCACCGGCCGATGCGATGGCCGCTGGCCTGTACGCGCACGCTTCCATCCCGCATCAGCTTGGCGGTGGCGGCATATTCCCCGACTTCGCCGGTGAAGCGGGGCGGACTGGCGCCGCCGATGGTCGCGCCCGGCGCGTGAGAG
>JAFECO010000324.1 GCA_018242085.1 Pseudomonadota bacterium | reverse complement strand
TGCCGCCGCCCACCGGAATGCCGGCATCCAGAAAGGCCTTGAAGGGCATGGTGCGGTTGGCGCGCTCGCGGCCCCACCATTTGGCGATCTGCGCGCCCAGAAGATAGGGCTGGGTCTGCGCAGTGATGGTGAGGCCCAATTTCTTGACCGCGGCCAGCTGGGCATCATCGGTGAGGAAGCAGCCGTGCAGGACCCAGCGCAGATGCCGGAAATCCTTTTTCGCCGCCACCCGCGCCAGCGTGTTCAAATTCATGTCCAGCGCGGCATCGCCGGTGATGTGGGTCATGAAATTATAGCCGGCATCGATCGCGGCCAGATACAGATTCTCGAATCCGGCTTCGTCCAGGGCCAGCGGCGTGGCGACGCCGCGATAGGCCGGATCGTTCTGCTCGCCCGGCACCACATTATACGGCGCGCGCAGATAGGCCCCTTCCACTCCGCCATCCACGCCGACTTCGCCGATGCCGGAAAAGCGCAAGATGCGATCGCCGCTGAACGGCGGCGTGGTCGCCCGCAATTTGCGGATATCGTCCGCCGTTCCAGCGAAGACCGTCCAATTGACCCGCATGTCCAGCTGGCCGGCCTGGTGGAATTGGCGCAACTGCTGCGCCTGGCCCATCGATGTGCTCGGATTGGTGATGGAGGTGAGGCCCGCCGCGCTCAACTCGGCGATCTGCTGCTTGAGCGCCTTGGCATATTCGGCAGGATTGAGGGGAGCAATCATGCGATCCATTCCCCGGCGTGCCTGTTCCAGCAGCATGCCGGTAGGCTCGCCATCCGCGTCGCGCACGATGATGCCGCCCGGCGGGTTGGGCGTGTCGCGGGTGATGCCGGCCAGTTGCAGCGCCTTGCTGTTCACCGCCACCACATGGCCGCCGCGGGGGATATAGACCGGATTGTTTGGCGAAACCGGATCGAGATCCTTGCGGGTGGGCATGCGCCCTTCTGCCAGCAAGGCTTCATGCCATTGCGCCCGCACCTTCACCCATTCGCCCGGCGGGGTTACGGCGACGCGCTGGCGGACGCGCTCCACCACATCGGCCATGGTCCGGGCCCCCAGCAGGGACACGTCGTTATATTGCTGGGCCAGCGAGGTCATGTGCAGATGGCTGTCGTTGAAGCCCGGCATCACGAAGCGGCCCTTCAAGTCGATGATGCGCGTCTTTGCATCCGCCCAGCGCCGCATCGCCGCGTCCGGCCCCATCCCCAGGATGCGATTGCCTGCGATGGCGATGGCCGTGCCCTGCCGTCCGGGGCTCCAGACCTGCCCGCCCCGAAGAATGAGATCGGCTTTCTGGTCCTGCGCCCTTAATGCGGTCGTCGCGCAAAGCGCGGCGGCACCGGCCAGCATGTCACGGCGTCTCATCATGGCTCCGGGGATCGGCGGACTCCCCGAAATAATGGCGCAGGACGGGGCGCGCGCCCTATCACTTTTTCGAAAGGCGCAATTCGGATTTGCGATAACTGGGCTTAGGTGTGCCGCGATAGCGTGCCGCCATGTCCGACCGCAATTCCATGCCGCAGATTCTGGCGACGGGGCTTGGCGCAGCCCTGATCGTGTTGGCGGCAAGCTATGGCCTCAGCGCGCCATTCGATCCGGAAATCTATGGCAGCTGGGTCGCCTTTATCGGCATCGTGTCGGTGCCTTCGCTGCTGGTCGCGGGCAGCCTGTGGCGGTACCGGCATCCGGCGGTTTTGGCGGGACTTGGCCAACCCTGGCGGGGTTTGGCCTTTCTGGCGCTGACCATGGCGGGGATGGCGCTTGGCGCCGCGTTTCTGTATTTCGGGCCGGGTGGCGGAGCGGGGATCACGCCATTCCTCATCAATGCCGCCATTCTCAGCATCGTTTCCACATTCTGGGTGATGGGCTTGTGGGAATGCTGGCCGCTGAGCCGGTGGATCGCCAATCCCGTCCTGCTGGGAATTTCGGCATGGGCGATAGCCTATCTTCTTGCCGACCTTGCTTTTCATTTCCTGTTCAATTTCGCGGAAGCGCGTCACGCGCCCTTCTATCGCCCGGCGCTCGACCCGGGCGGCCTGCTTCCGTCTTGGGACGTTCTGGTCTTCGCCGTCACCACGTCGGCCGTCATCGTGGCCTGGGAAAAATTGCTGGGCCTGTGGCCGCTCCATGGACCCATGGCGCATCGGCATCCGCTGTGGCGTGGCCTGATTGCCAGCGCGGTGGTGTTGACTGCAAGCGGGCTATGGATGGGCGCCCTCTGCCTGATTTTCGGCATGGACGTGGTCGATTTCATGCTGCGCGGCCCTATCGCGCTTTTGTTCGGGATTTTTTTCGCTACCAGCCTCACCCAGTCGCGGCTTTTCGCCGAACGGGCGCAGCCAGGCAGGGGCGTGCGCCTGGTTGTCCTTGCTTATCCGCTGGGCTTTGTTCTGGAGGAGCTTTACCGGATCGCCGCGCCCGCCATCACAGGCGTGCCGATGCCCGTCGGCGGACCCCGCTATGAACTGGAATTGTGGGTGGCCACGGCGCTCCTGGCGGTGACCTTTCCCTTGATCGTGATCGTCACCGGCTATTTCGATTTCTGGCCGTTGAAGCGGGCGCGCACGGAAGCGGACCCGCACTAGCTCTTGCGTCTGGCTTTGGGTGCCTGCGGTGGTTTCTGCGCTTCAAGCGTGGCGGCTTCGTTCAATTCCCGTCCCACGATCTTGACGCACTCCATCAATGCCCGCGCGGCCG
>JAFECO010000323.1 GCA_018242085.1 Pseudomonadota bacterium | reverse complement strand
CCGATTTGGCGGCCCGCAACCACCATCATCATCTCTCAAAATGTCGCGATTGCTGCACCTGCGTTGCCGGAAAAGGCTGGAAATACAGGGCTTTTACTGGCCATTCAGCGAAGCGCGATCAGGCCCGCATCGGTGGGCTTGAAGCCGCATGCCTTGAAATAGAAGCCCTTGAGATGCGAGTCGAAATCGACATGCAGCCATTCGCAGCCCGCCGCTTTGGCCTTTTCCACGGCCAACGCCACCATGCGCGCGGCATGGCCCTGCCGCTGTTCGGCGTGGCTCACCATCGTGTCCAGCACAAAGGCATGCACGCCGCCATCCCAGGCGACATTGACGAAACCGATCAGCGTCCCCGCGCGGCGCAAGCACACCCAGCCCAGGCTGTGGCGCCCCACCTGCCCCCACCAATCATCCGCCAGCACGGCATGGCCGAAGGCTTCGGCATGCAGCGCATTCACGTCGCCATTCTCGAACGCGCCGCGCCATTCGATGGTCAGTTGATAGTCACCCCGTGTCAGCGCGGCATCCTCTCTTTGTCATTCCCGGCCGAGCGAAGCGAGGGGAAGGGAATCCAGGCCTCAATACCACACAAGCCTCGATACCTGGATCGTTCGTACGCTGCCGCTACTCACTCCCTCACGCTCGCTATTCGCTCGCGCTCGCCGGGGATGACAAGCATGCTTGTTTCCAACAGCCGCCACAAACGCGCGCGCAGCATTTTGGTTGCTGGCTAGGGTTGCCTAGCGACAGCGTAGCGGCAACGCGCGCCACCGAACAACTTCCGGCCGCTCGCTCGTGCTCGCGGCGTTCGTCGCTGGGAATGATCCACCGGATCATTCCCTCCGCCTGCAGCGGACCACTCCTCACAGCACGTCCGACGCACTCACGACGCAAAAGACAAGCGCCCCTCAGGCCGTCATCACTCTCTTATGCAACCGCGTGATCGCATCCAGCGCCGACAAAGTAGACCCCTCCTGCCATTCCGCCATGCGCGACGCATGTTCGCCCGCCAGCACGATGCGCCCATCCAACGAGCAGAGATCGTTGTAATATTTCTCCCGCCCCTCTTCGGTCCAGCGGCCGCCGCAGCCCAATGTAAAGGGCGAACGGTGCCAGCCCACCGCCACGCCGGAAGCGAAATTGGCCTTGTATTTGCCGGGATGGATCTTTTCGCCATAGTCCAGCGCGTTCTTGATCCGCTCGGCCGGCGATTGCGAAGTGAAGCGATAGGCTTCCTTGTCGAAGGTATAGGCCGCCAGCAGCACGCCGGGGCCTTTGCTGAAATAGCCCCATTGCGGATAACCGATCTGCTGGTTGGGCTGGTCGGTATAGCTCATGCCGCCATAGATATTGTCGTCTTCCTCCCAGAAGCGGCGCTTCATCTCGATGCCGATCTTGATCGAGGCGCTGTAGGGCAGCTGGTTGATCGCCGCCCGCTTCTTCGCCGACACGTTCATGGGAATCTGCGACAGGATCGAGGCGGGGATGGTGCAGACGCACCAGTCGGCGGTGGCCTTCTGCGGCGCCCCGCCCTTGACCGCATCGATATAGGTGGCGGTGACGCCCTTCTCGTCCTGATGGATGTCGATGACCTTGCAATTATACTTGATCAAATTGCCCAGCGCCTTGCCGAAGGCGGTGCCGATATTGCCCATGCCGCCCTTGGGCTGGAAGATCGGGGTCTGGGATTCGAAATTCTGCCCCCGCCCCAGCGCCGTCCACATCCCCGACGACAGGATGTTCGACAGCGAATCCACATCCGAATAGACCGGCAAGGAATTGATCCCGCCGCCTTCATTCACCAGCGCGCCGCGCATGCGCGATGACGCGCGGCCCTTCACATATTTCATGTCCTGGTCCAGCGCGCCCCAGCGGCGCAAGGCTTCGGCCAGCATTTCGCGGTCTTCCTTGGTGACCTGCTGGTCCAGCGCCTTTTGCTGCATGGTCTTGTTCAGCAGCTCGGCGACATGGCCCTGGAAGTCGGCCATCACTTCGCGATAGCGCTTGGGCTTGCCGCCATTGGCTTTGGTGTTGTGAACCCAGGCGTTGTAATTGACCTGGGTGAAGGGTTCGAGCTCCACGCCCAGCCTGCTGCAATAATGCAGGATGCCCTGGTGGTGATAGGGAAGCCGCCACGGCCCCGGATTGAAATACTGCCCGGGCGAGAATTTCACTTCCTGCTTGATGCCGCCCAGCTCGGTGAAGGTATCGCCGCCGCGCAAGGTCCAGTTCCGGCCGCCGGGCCGGTTGTTATATTCCAGCACCTGCACTTTATACCCGGCGTCGCGCAGCTCCATCGCCGCGACCATGCCCGCGATGCCCGCGCCCAAGATCAAGACCGAGGTGCCCGCCTTCACATTGCCCAGCTTGGGCGGGCCGGAATATCCCGACTCCTGGGCGAAACCCAGTTCGGTCATGGCATTGTACATCGCGGTCGATCCCGCGACGGTGCCGATCATGCGAAGCAAGGACCGCCGGCTGACACCCTTTTTTTCCTGGGCGCCGGACTTTTGAACGCTCATGTCTATTCCCCCGATTCTCGCGGCTATTTCAAAAGCCTATACCAATAGATAACCCGGCGTGAACAACGCCATCATCGCAAATTGTCGTGACATGAAGCGTGAGGTCCCCGCCGCAAAACTCCGTACGCAATAAAGTGTCGTGCGCATCCGAAGCGGCGCGCGGTCCGGCCTTGACCGCGCGGCAAG
>JAFECO010000322.1 GCA_018242085.1 Pseudomonadota bacterium | reverse complement strand
TGGATGTAGGAAATTTCCTTGAGCTTGAGCGCCCCTTCCATCGCCAGGGGGAAGCTCTGGCCGCGGCCCATGTAAAGAACGTCGCTGGCCTTGGCGATCGCCTGGCCCAGGGCCGCGATCTTGTCTTCCTGCTTGAGGAATTCGGCGATGTGGCGGGGCGCTTCCAGAAGCGCGGCGCAGAGATGCTTTTCTTCCGCCGCGCTGAGCTTGCCCCGCGCCACGCCCGCCGCGATCGCAAACGCGGCCAGCGCCGCCAGCTGGCAAGTGAAAGCCTTGGTCGAGGCCACGCCGATTTCCGGGCCCGCATAAGTGGGCAGCACGATATCGGCTTCCCGCGCGATGGAGCTTTCGGCCACATTCACCACCGCGATGGTGGTCTGGCCCTTGGCCTTGGCATCGCGCAGCGCCGCCAACGTGTCGGCGGTTTCGCCGGACTGCGACACGAACAAGGCGGCGCCGTCCTTGGGGTACACCGGATCGCGATAGCGCAGCTCCGAGGCCACGTCGGATTCCACCGCCAGCCCGCCCAGTTTCTCGAACCAGTATTTGCCGACCATGCCCGCGTAATAAGCGGTGCCGCAGGCCGAGATGGTGAGGCGCGAAGCTTTCGCCAGCGCCGCGCGCAGGCCCACGCCGCGCTGGCGCACGGTCGGACCGGCCGGATCCAGATAATGGGCCAGCGTATGACCCACCACTTCGGGCTGCTCGTGGATTTCCTTGGCCATGAAGTGATCGTGACCGCCCTTGTCCACCAAAGCGGCGGAGGCGGAGGTGATCTTGATTTCCCGGTTGGCGGGCCGGCCCTCGGCGTCGAAGATCGAGACTTGCGGGCCGCTGATCACCGCCACATCGCCGTCTTCCAGATAGGCGACGCGATTGGTGAAAGGCGCCAGCGCAAAGGCGTCGGAACCGAGATAGGATTCCTTTTCCGCGTACCCCACCGCCATCGGCGCGCCTTTGCGGGCGCCGATCAGAAGGCCCTCATGATCCTTGAAGATCATGGCGATGGAATAGGCCCCGGTGAGGCGCGCCACCGCCGCCTTGGCCGCCGCGTCGGGCGTCATGCCCTTGTCGAGATTGTCCGTGACCAGATGGGCGGCGACTTCGCTGTCGGTCTGGGATTCGAATTTGTGTCCCCGCCCCATCAGCTCTTCGCGCAGCTCGCGGAAATTCTCGATGATGCCGTTATGGACGATGGCGACCCGCGCCGTGGCATGGGGATGGGCGTTGGACTCCGTCGGCGCGCCATGCGTGGCCCAGCGGGTATGGCCGATGCCGGTGCGGCCGGGCAGCGGCGCCTCGCGCAGCACCGCTTCCAGCCTGGACAATTTGCCGGGCGAGCGGCGGCGCTCGATATGGCCGCCCACCAGAGTGGCGATGCCCGCGGAATCATAGCCGCGATATTCCAGCCGCTTCAGCGCTTCCAGAATGACGGGCGCTGCCTCGCCGGTGCCTGCGATGCCGACAATACCGCACATTAGCGTTTCTCTTTCTGCTTCTTGTCCCGGAAGGCTTTCGCCCAGCCGGACTTTTCGACCTGACTTCCACGCGCCACCGCCAGGGCATCGGCCGCGACATCCTTGGTGATGACGGAGCCTGCGCCCGTGATCGCGCCCGCGCCCACTTTCACCGGCGCCACCAGCGCGGTGTCCGAACCGATAAAGGCGCCGTCGCCGATTTCGGTGCGGGATTTGTCGTAGCCGTTGTAATTGCAGGTGATGGTGCCCGCGCCGATATTGGCTTTGGCGCCCACTATGGCATCGCCCAGATAGGCCAGATGGTTGGCCTTGGTGCCGGCGCCGATCCTGCTGTTCTTCACTTCCACGAAATTGCCGATATGGGCGCCTTCGCCGATCGCCGCGCCGGGACGCAGGCGCGCGAACGGCCCGATCACGGCGCCCGACGCGACCTCGGCCTCTTCCAGATGACAATGGCTTTTGATCTGCGCGCCCGATGCGACGCGAACCTTGGGCCCGAACACCACAAAAGGTTCGATGGCGACATCGGCTTCCAGCACCGTGTCGTGGGACAGGAACACGGTTTCCGGCGCGATCATGCCCACGCCCGCCGCCAGGGCCTTGGCGCGGAGCCGGTTTTGCATCCGGCGTTCGGCTTCGGCCAGTTCGGCGCGGCTGTTCACGCCCAAGGCATCATCTTCCGACACGGTCGCAATCGCACAGACCGCGCCATCGCGCTTGGCCAGCGCCGGCACATCGGTGAGATAGAATTCGCCTTGCGCGTTTTTGTTGTCGAGATTTTTGGCCCAGGCGAAAAACTTCTTCGCATCCGCCGCCAGCACACCGGCATTGCAGAGATCGGTTTTGCGCTCGGCGTCGTTCGCATCCTTGAATTCCACGATGCGGTCCAGAGTGCCGTCGCCATTCACGATCACCCGGCCATAGGCGCCCGGATCGGCGGCGCGGAAGGCCACGATGGCAAGGCCATCGCCCCGCGCCTGGAACGACGCTTCAAAGGTGGAGGCCGTCATCAGCGGCATGTCGCCATAGGCGATCACCAGCTCGCCGTCGAAATCCTTCAACGCCTCGCCCGCCGCCGCCGCGGCATGGCCGGTGCCCAGCTGCTTGTCCTGCACCGCGCTCTGGCAGCCTTGGGCATGGGCATAGTCCCGCACGGCATCGGCGCCGGGGGCAATCACCACCACGATGCGCGATACACCGGCCGCCTTCAGTCCCCCGATCACATGCCCCAGCATGG
>JAFECO010000321.1 GCA_018242085.1 Pseudomonadota bacterium | reverse complement strand
GCCACGGAATTGCGCGCCCGCCAGCCCGCCTTGCGCAAGACCGCCACCGACAAGGCCGCCGAGCGCGACGAACATCTGAAGGACGGCGGCAAGCGATTGGCCGAGCGGGATCAGCTGGTCTATGCCGGTTTCGCCGCCCAGGTCGGCATCGCGCTGGCGTCGGTGGCCGCCCTGGTCCGCTCGCGCACCGTGTTTTATGCGGGCATCGGCGCGGGCGTGGTGGGCGTGGCGCTGATGGCCTATGCCTTTGCGCTGCACCTGCAATTGACGCCCTGAAACTGGCATGCGCATCCACCGGTAAAGTGGTTATTTCATCGGACCACTTTCGCGGGCATCTTTCCGGGACATCCGGGAGGCACTCATGCGGCGCGCTTTCATTCCTGGCCTGGCGTTGGTCCTTGCGGTTGTCCCGGCTGTGGCGGCGCAAACTCCCCAAGCGCGGCGCGACGGCGCCCATGATTTCGATTGGGAAATCGGCACCTGGAACACGCATCTCAAAAGGCTGCTGCATCCTTTGACCGGTTCCAAGCAATGGGGCGAATATGACGGCACCTCGGTGGTGCGCAAAGTCTGGGACGGCCGCGCCAATCTGGTGGAACTGACGGTGCATGGGGCGGAGGGAACTTTCGTCGGCCTCAATTTGCGTCTGTATAATCCGGTGGCGCATCAGTGGAGCCTGAATTTCGCGCGCAGCGATATCGGCGTGTTCTCCCAGCCCACCATCGGCGAATTCAAGAATGGGCGCGGGGAATTCTACGACCAGGAAAGCTTGAACGGCCGCGCCATCTTCGTGCGCTTCGTCATCACCAGGATCACTGCGAACCAATATCGTTTCGAGCAGGCTTTTTCCGATGACGGCGGAAAAAGCTGGGAAGTGAACTGGATCGCGACGGATACCAGGGTGCCCGGCAAGCCCTGAGGAAAGACGCGATCATGCCGGGGCCCCCCAAACAACCCGGCCGGGGCCGCGCATATTGCAGATGCACAATGCGCGGCCCCAAAAATTTGGCTTTCTTTACTTGTCGCGGTTCCGGACGGAAAACCGCTTACACTTTTCCTGGAACCGCTCCATACAATTCCGCTTGCCGCGCCGAACGCCGCCGCTTTAGGCTCGCGCGAGGCCGTCCGGCCCGCGAATCCAAGCCAATGTTGCGCCAAACTTACGGCGCGTAAGGATCATTCGACCAAAAGCATTCCGGGGGGAGCAGCGATGAAAAATCGGTTGGCGGGATTTGTGGCGGGGGGCCTTTTGGCCGCGGCGGCGATTGCCATGCAGACGCCGGCCTTATCGCAGTCCGCATCTCCATCTTCCGCTCCCAAGCCCGGCAATGTCACCCAGGCGCGCGTCCTGTCGGCGGCGGACCGGGCGAACAATTGGCTGGTCTATGGCGGCAATTTCGAGAGCCAGCATTTCAGTCCGCTGAAAGCCGTCAACGACAAGAATGTGAAGGATCTGGGCCTGGCCTGGGCCACCGATGTGGACAGTCCCATGGGCCTGGCGCTGGAACCCATCGTGGTCGATGGCGTGATCTATCTGGGCTTGCCGCTGGATGTGGTCGAAGCGTTCGACGGCGCCACCGGCAAGATGCTGTGGCGCTTCGATCCCAAGATCCGCATCAACGGGCCGTGGCGCAATTCCTATGAAGGGCGCAAGAACCGGGGCGTGGCGGTGTGGAACGGCAAGGTCTATGTCGGCACCGGCGATTGCCGCATCGTGGCGATCGACGCGGTCAAGGGCACCAAGGTTTGGGACACGGTGGTGTGCGACGCCGACCAGACCGGCATCACCGAAGCGCCCCGCGTGGGCAACGGCCTGATCTATACCGGCTGGGCGGGCATGGAATATGACGTGCGCGGCGGCGTGGTGGCGGTGGATGCGGAGACGGGCAAGAAAGCCTGGACCTTCTGGACCGCGCCGGGCGACCCCAAAAAGCCTTACGAGAACAAAACCCTGGCCACCATCGCCAAGACCTGGAAAGGCGAAAGCTGGCAGCTGGCGGGCGCCAATGTGTGGACCGCGCTGACCTATGATGCGGTGACCAATCTTCTCTACATCTCCACTTCGACGGCGGGCGAGGCGGCGGGCGATTTCGAGCATATCAAGCCCAGCGGCAATCTGCTCTTCGCCAATTCCATCGTGGCGATCAACGCCACCACGGGCGAGTATGTCTGGCATTACCAGACCGCCTATCCGCCGGACGGCGCGGAGGACTTCCATGTGCTGGTGGCCGACATGACCATCGGCGGCAAGCAGCGCCGCGTGGTGATGACCAAGCCGCGCAACGGCGTGTTCTATACCCTGGATGCGCGCACCGGCCAGGAAGCGATGCCGCCGCGGGGCATTGGCGGGTCGGCCTATCCGTCACTCAAGCAATACAGCGTGCGCGAGCTGGAAACCAAAGGCTATCAGGATGTGGGGCGGCCCAAGAATCTGCCCACGCCCAACATGGGCGGCGGCTGGTTCCCCCTGTCGTACAATGCCGCGACGGGGCTGGTGTATATCTCCGCCTATGACGTCAAGAAGGTCTCCGGGCGGGGCGATATCGAAGTGTCCGAGGGCGCGGGGTCCGCGGCCGACAGCGTGGCGGCGCAGCTGACGCGCCAGAATCTGGGCGGCAGCGTGCCGGGCGGCAGCTTCAAGCCTTATGCGAAACTGCCGCTGGGCAAGCTGGTGGCGTTCGATCCCATCGCGCAAAAGCCGCGCTGGGTCGCCACGCT
>JAFECO010000320.1 GCA_018242085.1 Pseudomonadota bacterium | reverse complement strand
AGCCAGGCCTTCCTTGGGACCGAGTGTGAGAGGCGCAAGACCGGCCTGCTTGAGCGCTTCCGCCGCCGGCATCCGCGCACCCTTGGCGACAATTTCTCCAACGCCGATCATGGTAGCGGTCATATGCGCCAGAGGCGCCAGGTCGCCCGACGCGCCGACCGAGCCTTGCGCCGGCACCAGGGGCGTCAGGCCGCGGGCCAGCATCGTTTCCAGAAAATCCACCACAAGGGGGCGGACGCCGGAATAACCCTGAGCCAGGCTGCACAGCTTCAACGCGATCATCAGGCGCACGACATTTTCCGGCATCGGCTCGCCGGTCCCGGCGGCGTGAGACAGAACAATGTTGCGCTGAAGCCGTGCCAGATCGTCGACATCGATGCGCGTGCTGGCCAGTTTCCCGAAGCCGGTGTTGATGCCGTACACCGCGGCGCCACTCTCGATGATGCGCGAAACGGCGCGCGCGCTCTCCTCAACGGCATCCATGCCCGAACGTTCGATCGCAACCGGCGATCCGCAATAAACGTGACGCCAGTCCGCCAGCGAAACCTTGCCGGGTTTCAGTTGCTTGAGAGTCGTGGATTTCATGTCTTGCCGCAAAACAACCTGCCTCCGGACCACGACGGGCAATGATTTGCCGTCCTGTCTAATATGTCTAGACATAATGCAAAAGCGGGCGGCCTGTCCAGAGCGTCACGGCAGGCGGCCATGCCCGCCTTGCGCCTTTATTCCTGGCGGTATTGTCGCGCCCAGGACGGGGCAAACCGGCGTCCATCCGCGTCGCCCGCAGACCCGGCCGACACCGTGACGCTGGGCGCAAAACACGCTAGGTTGCCGCGTCACCCGGCGTGCGTCCTGTTCGACATATATAATGTGCGGGATGGGGTGGCGTGGTCGCAACGATTTGTCGGAGTAAGAAGATTGTCAGCAACGGGCCGCATCTGCGGAGGGACCGCATCATCAGCCGGCACAAAAGCCCGCCGGAGCGACCGCTTTCACGGTGAAAGTGCGTATTTGGCATGAAAGCCACATCTTCGCTGTATCTGAAGATACGCAAAAGCATCGAGGACAAGATCCTCACCGGTGCCTGGGCGCCTGGAGACCGTATCCCGTTCGAGAAAGATCTGATGCAGCAATATGGCTGCGCGCGCATGACGGTCAATCGTGCCATCGCCAGTCTGGTCGATGCCGGCTTGATCATCCGGCGCCGGCGCGTGGGATCCTTCGTCGCGCAACCGCACATACAATCCGCCGTTCTGGATATTCCCGATATCAAGGCCGAAGTCATCGCCCGTGGCGGCAGCTATGGCCTGCGATTGCTGTTGCGGAAAGTTCGAAAAGCGAAGAATGCCGAGGAAAAGGCGCTGGCGGGGCAGGGCGCCATCATTGTCTTGCGCTGCCTTCATCTCGCGAATGGCCGGCCCTTTGCTCTTGAAGACCGGATTATCAATCTCAAAGCCGTTCCGGCGGCGGAAACGACGGACTTTTCCGTCAACCCGCCGGGAACCTGGCTGCTCGGCCATGTTCCCTGGACGGAAGCGGAAAATCGCATCACGGCCATCAATGCCGATGCGGCAACCGCGAAGATACTCGATGTTCCCGCCAGGGAAGCGTGCCTAATGATTGAACGGCGAACCCGGCGCGGAAAAATGCACGTAACCGTGGTTCATCAGATTTTCGTGGGCGCCACCTACGATCTGATCGCGAGATTTTCCGCCAAAGCGATCGCTCCGCATCGGCACGCGCCGGCTTGACCGGCGGTTAAAGTGCAGGAATTGCCCTGTGCAATGCCGCGCCCGAACGGCGCGGCACCGGCGTCGATCGCGCTGCGAATTCTATATGTATAGACATATAAAGCTGGACGTTATAAAGAGATCGGGCCCAACCGCATGGTGGCCGCGCCTAAAGTCGTGCGGGGCGACGGGATTATGGGCGGCCGGATTTGACGCTTGTTCAATCGCATGAAGATGAAAGGTGGACAATGAAACAACGCTTCGCAGTTGCTCTCGTCTCGCTGGGGATGCTGGCCCTTGGTGTAGCTTCGGTTCAGGCCGCGGATCAGAAGAATTTTCACTTCAACAAACCGGAAGGCCTGTTCAACAATCCCCGCTACAGCCATGTTGTCAAAGTCGACAAAGGGCATCTGGTCTATCTGGCCGGCGAAATGCCACTGGACGAAAAAGGTCAGCTTGTCGGCAAAGGGGATTTCAAGGCGCAGGTGGTCAGGACCTGGGACAATATCCTGCTGGCGCTGAAGTCCGAGGGGTTGGACATGTCGGACGTGATCAAAATCAACAGCTATGTGGTGGACCTGCCGGCCAACAATGCCGCCTATCGCGAAGCGCGGGCTCCTTACATGAAGGAAGGCGTGGCTCAGCCGCCGGCCACTTCGGTGGGGGTGACCGCACTCGCCGTCGAAGGTCAACTGCTCGAAGTGGAAGTCATCGCCGTTTCACGAAATTAAATTCCGCTCAAATAGTCGCGGGATGGTGGATCGGCGTAAATTTAAGGGCCGGAAAGGCTGGTGTCTTTCCGGCCCTTCATTTGCGATAAGATGATATGGAAATTGGCTGCGCCCCATTTGAATTTCGTCCGCGAGCTGGGGCTCTTCCGCAATGCATCCAAGAATCCCGCTTGACAGGCCGCATATGCCTATACATAGGATGGCGGCCTTATATGTCTAGACATAATGTCCAAGACAGGCGATCCGGGGGTAGCTCATGTCTGCCAAGGATTT
>JAFECO010000031.1 GCA_018242085.1 Pseudomonadota bacterium | reverse complement strand
TTCAAGGATGCGCGGCACAACTGACGACATGACGTTTCCGCAAGAAATGGCTTGCCTCGATCGCTGTGTTTTCCGATTGAAGGCCGTGCCGTAAGTCTTTGCCCTTGTTTGCGAATGCGGTGCGGCAGACGAGCGCCTGGGACATCCGCCGGCTCCCGCGGGTGGCGCCATGACAATCCGGCGGGGCCATGTTTAGATCGCCTCCTTTCCGCAAGAGGGCGTCGTGGCAAACATCGGGATATTGCGGTCGGCCATCCGATTCTTTGTTTTCCTGGGTCTTCTGACCGGGGCGGCGGCGCACGCCACCGAATGGCCCAAGAGCGATATTCCGCCCGATCCCGCCGTCACTTTCGGCACCCTGTCCAACGGCATGCGCTATGCCATCATGCGCAATGCCACGCCCAGCGAACAGGTGTCGATCCGTTTCCGGATCGCGGCGGGCTCGATGCAGGAAAAAGCGGCCCAGCGCGGGCTGGCACATTTCCTGGAACATATGGCGTTCCGCGGTTCGGCGCATCTGGCCGACGGAGAAATCAACAAGACCCTGGAACGGCTGGGCGCGCGGTTCGGCGCGGATACCAATGCCTCGACCGGACAGGACGAGACGATCTACCAGTTCGACATTCCCAAATCCGACGATGAGTCCATCGGCACGGCGCTGACCATCACCCGCGAAATTGCCGGCAATCTCAATCTCGATCCAGCGGCGGCCGCGACCGAGGCGGGGGTGGTGCTCTCCGAACTGAAGCTGCGTGATTCCCCGGCGCTGCGGGCCTTGCAGGTGCAGCTGAATTTCCTTCTTCAGGATGCGCACGCCACCGCGTTGCCCAACGGCGATCCTGCGGTGATTGCGAAGGCGCCGGTTGCCGAGATGCGTGCCTATTACCAGGCTTATTACCGGCCGGAGCGCGCCACATTGGTCATTGTCGGCGATCTGGATCCTGTCCGGGTCGAGACCATGATCAAGCAAAGTTTTTCCGATTGGCGAGGCGTGGGCATGAAGGGAGGCGATCCCAGCCTGGCTATTTCCCGGTCCCGCGGCCTGGAAAGCGAGATCTTTGTGGAACCCCGGGCGACGAACCGGATGCTGCTGGCCTGGATGCGGCCGCCGGAACGCACGCCCGAACGCAAGCGGGATGAAAAAGCATCCCTGATCCAGGATATCGGCCTCAGCGTGATCAATCGAAGGCTCAGGGATTATGACGTGCCCGCGCGCCCTTACACGCGGGCGGGCGTGAGCCGCGAAACCGTCTTCAAGGATGCGGAGATCACCAGCTTCTCCATCGGCTTCGAACCGGGCCAGTGGCGGGCGGCGCTGGAGACGGCGGAGCGCATTCGCATGCGCGTGCTGCAATCGGGCGTCACCCAAGACGAAGTCGATCGGGTGGTGACGGAACTGCGCAATGCAAGCGAAAATGCCAGCAGCGCGGCCGACACAAGGCCCAGCCGCAGCATTGCGGGCGCGATCCTCAGGGAAGTCAGCGCGAACAATGTCTATACCAGCCCCGGGCGGGATCTGGCCGCATTGAATGAAGATGTCGCCGGCTTGACCGCCGCCGAGGTCGATCGGGCGCTACGTTCTCTTTTCCAGGGCGGCGGGCCGCTGATCTTCCTGTCCAGCACCTCCGAGATTGAAGGCGGCAAGTCCGCCGTTCAAACCGCGTTCCAGGAGATCGAAAAAACCATTGCCGCGGAACCGCCGCCGGCTGCCGAGGGTGGATCGAAAGCGGTCTGGTCCTTCACCAATTTCGGCGCGCCAGGCACCGTGGTCGAGCGGCGGGAGATTGCCGATCTGGGCACCACCTTCATGCGCTTCGCCAATGGCGTGCGGCTCACCGTCCGTCCGTCCAAGCTGCGCACCAATGAAGTGCTGGTCTCGGTCAAAGTGGGGGGCGGGCGGCTGGATTTGCCCAAGGACCGCCTGACGGCGGCCTGGGCCGTGGGCTCTTTTGCCGAGGGCGGGCTCGCCACCATGTCCTATGCCGACATGCAGCGCGCCTTGACGGGCAAGAATTACCGCACGTCATTCGGCATGGGCGAGGACGGCTTCAATTTTTCCGGCCAGACCACGCCGCGCGATATCGACACCCAGCTCCAGGTGTTTGCCGCCTATATACAATCGCCCGGCTTTAGGCCCGAAGCCTTCGAGCGGGGCAAGAACGCCTATACCGCGCAGCTGCTTCGCGCCGGCGCCAACCCGGCCGCGACCATGCGCCTGATGGCGCCCCAATTCCTGCATGACGGGGACAAGCGCTGGGCTTTGCCGTCGGCCGAGGAGGCGGACCGCACCAAGCTTGAGGACCTGCGCGCGCTTCTCACGCCGGCTTTTTCCAGCGGCGCCATCGACATCACGATCGTTGGCGACATCACGGTGGACCGGGCGGTGGAGTCTGTGGCCGCGACTTTCGGCGCGTTTGCCCCGCGTGCCGACACGCGGGTGCAGCATGGGCCAGGCAACGCGACCCATTTCCCCACTGAGAATGACATGGCGATCAAGATCGTCACCGCAGGCCAAAGTGAACAGCAGATCGCCAGCGTGATCTGGCCCACGCATGGGCGCTTCCCCAACATCAAGGAACAAGCCGTCCTGCAACTCCTGAGCGACATCATGGAGCAGCGGCTGTTCGACCGGTTGCGCGGAATCGGCACGGTCTATGTCGCGCAAGTGGGCAGCGCGGCGTCGGAAGTGTTCGATTATGGCTATATCCAGGCGCTGGCCCAATTGTCGCCGGGCGATTCCCAGAAATTCTACGATGCGCTGGACCAGCTTGTGGGCGAGATGGCGAAAGGCGATTGGACCGAGGACGATCTGGCGCGGGCGAAGATTCCCGCCTTGCAGGCCTTGCGCAAGACCCGCGAAACCAACGGCTATTGGCTGTCGGTACTGGACCGGGCCCAGGAGGATTCCAACAAGCTGGCGCTGGCGCGCGATTATGGCGCCGATCTGGAGGCTGTCACCAAACCCGATATCGTGGCGGCGGCGCGCCGCTATCTGGAGGCCGAGCGCGCCGTCAAGCTGACCGTGGGGCCTTGAAGCTCAGTTCGTCGCTGCTCGGGTGAAGTGCAGGTCCTGATAATCAAAGCTGAAATCCGCCAAGGGCGAAATCGCCGCCATGGTGGCGCCCGCGATTTTCCCGTCCTTGACGGAAAAATCCACATAGGCGTTTTCGATGGCGCTTTGGGACCAACGGGTGCGGAATTTGTTGCCGGAAACGGGCTCCAGCGCGCCTTCCATGCCGGGCGTGCGGTCGAAACGGATCGCGAGCTTGCCCTGGCCTGCATCGCGGATGGTCATGCTGCCATACCAGGGATCCATATATTTGCCGGCATAGGCGCCAAGGGCGAGCGACGGCCTAGCGCCGGCGGGATCGGGCGCTGGTTGGGTCTTCATCTTGGTCTGGGCCTTGGCGATGGTTTCGGCCTGCGACTTTTGCAGCACGGAAACCCAATCGGTCGGCGGCACCGCCAGATAATGATCGAGCAGATGATAAAGCACGGCGATCATCGCCATGCCGTCTTCCGAATTGATGGTGACGGCGACGCCGATCTTCTTTTCCGGAATGAGATAAAGCGCGGCCAGGGCGCCGCCCACCGCCCCCGTATGCCGAACGATCTTGTGGCCGCGATACATTTCCACATACCAGCCCAGCGCATAATTCTGCATGTCAGGCTTCAGGAGCGCGACATTGCGCGGGCCTTGCGGCGGCACGACCACCACAGGCTCCCACATCACGCGCGCTTGTTCTTCGCTGAAGAGGCGCTTGCCGTTCGGCAATTTGCCGTGCGCCAGTTGCACGGCCATCCAGCGCGCCAGGTCCGTGGCGCTCGCGTTGATGCCACCGGCCGGCGCCAGCACCTCGGCCTCGCCATGCGGCAGAATGCTTTGCTGTGAAATGCCCTGAATCGGGGCGCCGCTGCGCACATGCAAAGCGACCTTGTTGGCGGCGTTCGGATCGTAACTGGTATGCGCATCGGCCATGCCCACGGGCTGGAAGATATTCTGCTTGACGAAATCTTCCCAGCTTTGTCCCGACACCGCTTCGACCAGGGCGCCCGCCACGATGTAGAGGATATTGTCGTAGGCATACGATTCGCGGAATCCCGTGGCCGGCTTCAGATAGCGCAGCGCATGCACCAATTCCGCCCGGCTGCGGTCGGTGTTGGGAAACAGCATCAGGTCGCCTTCGCCGAGGCCGAGCCCGCTGCGATGGGTGAGAAGGTCGCGCACCGTCATATGGGCGGTGACGTAAGGATCGTACATCTGAAAACCGGGCAGCCTGTCTTTGACCAGGTCGCTCCATTTCAGTTTCTTGCGGTCCACCAGGATGGCGAGCGCCGCCGAGGTGAAGGCCTTGGATTCCGATCCGATGGGAATGGCGGTATGGGCATCCACTTTCATCGCCGTACCGATCTGCCGCAAGCCATAGCCTTTGGTCAGCACCGCCTTTCCATCTTCGACCACGGCCAATGACAGGCCGGGCGCGCCGAATGCGGCCATGGCTTTTGCGGCATAAGCATCTGTGTCGGCTGGAGGCGCGGCCAGCGCAGGCAACGCGGCCGCTCCCAAAAGGCTCGCGATCAGTGTCAGTGTTGCGACCTGCTGCTTCATGAAACCATTCCCCCTTGCGCGAATATTTAAGCGGATTGCGGCTCCGCGATATCCGGTATTGCCCAGTCGATCATGGCATGGGCGATTTCCCGTTCGCCCATGATCACTTTGTCGGCGCCGCGGGCGAGGAGATGGTCGCCTTCGGCATCATAATGGGCCCGCGCCACGATCCTGAGCGCGGGATTGGCCCTGCGCGCCTGTTCCACGATCTGGCCTGCCTCGAAGGCTTCCGGAATCGCCACGAACAGCATGGCGGCGCCCGCGATATTGGCGGCGGCCAGCACATCGCTCTGCGCAGCATTGCCGGTGATGTGTTCGATTCCCGCGGCGCGCAATTTCTCGGTTGCGTCCTGGGCTTCCTCGATCACCAAGAGAGGCCTGTCTTTCATCTCCTGCGCCACCAGCCGTCCCACCCGGCCAAAACCCACCAGCACGGCGTGATCGGTCAAGGCGGTGGGCTTGAGCACGGGCTTTTTGGGCATTTTGGGTTCGGGCGCCTTGGCGGGTTCTTGCACCCGGTCGCGGGTTGCCAGCCAGAACAGCAGAGGATTCAAAAGAATCGAAAGGATCGAGGTACCCAGGATCAGGTCCCGCGCCTCGACCGGCAAGACACGCAGCCCGATGCCGAGATCGGCCAGGATGAAAGAGAATTCGCCGATCTGCGCCAGGCTGACCGCGATCACCAGCGCAGGCCCGGTTTTCTGACCCAGAAGGCGCAACAGCAGGAAGGCGATGCCGCCGCCGCCCACCGTCACCACCGCGAAGGTGAGCGCGATCATGCCCGGCTCGCGCAGCAGGACCGAGGGATTGAACAGCATGCCGACGGAAACGAAGAACAGCACCGCGAAGGCATCGCGCAAGGGCAGGGATTCTTCCGCCGCCCGTTGGCTGAGCGGCGATCCGGACAGGATCATGCCCGCGAAGAAGGCGCCCAGCGCGATCGAGACGCCGAACAATTCCGCCGCCGCAAACGCCACGCCCAGCGCCACCGACAAGACGGCCAGCCGGAACAGTTCGCGGCTTCCGGTATGGGCGATGTAATGCAGCACCGCGGGAATGACGCGCCGTCCCACCACCAGCATCAAGGCGGCGAAGATCGCCAGCTTGCCGAAAGTGAGCGCCAGCGCCTTGGCCACCAGCAGGGGTTGGACATCGCTGCCCTTGATCGCACTTGCCAGGGGCGGCAGCACCACCAGGGCCAGAACGGTGAGCAGGTCTTGCACCACCAGCCAGCCGATGGCGATGCGGCCCCGTTCGCTTTCCATCAGGCGGCGGTCTTGCAGTGCCCGCAGCACCACCACGGTACTGGCCACGGAAAGGCAGAGCCCGAACACCAGACCCGACGCCAGGGGCCAATCGAATAGCCAGGCCGTTCCGAAGCCCAGGACCGTGACCGCCGCCATCTGCAGGATTGCGCCGGGCGCCGCGATCCAGCGCACCGACATCAGGTCCTTCATGGAAAAATGCAGGCCCACGCCGAACATCAGGAGGATGACGCCGATCTCCGCCAGCTGCAGGGTCAGATGCTGGTCGGCGACAAAGCCGGGCGTGAAAGGGCCGACCGCGACCCCCGCCAACAGATATCCCACCAGAGGCGGAAGCTTGAGCCGCTGGGCCGTGGTGCCCAGGACAAAGGCCAGGGCAAGACCGACAACGATCACGGCAATCAGGGGAGAGGTTTCGAGCATGGTCCCACTATAGGGACAGCGCCCGCGCCAGGTTAACCCCAAAAACGGAATCGAAAGCCGGATCGCCGGGCAATATTATGGATCGCCCGGCGTCGCGTCGGTTATTTCGGTGCGTCGGCGACCGGAGCCGGCATTTCGTTGGGATAGAGCAGTTTCCAATCCGCTTCCGCCTGGATGCGCGCGAAATAGCCCCAGCCTTTGACCTGGATGGCGCGCGCCAGCCAGGGCTTGGCTTTGTCGCGCTGGCCCATCAGCAGATAATATTGGGCGATGCTGTAGCTGGTCGAGGCGATCACGCCGTCCGAGGTGGCGAAGGGCTGGCCGCCGTCACTGGCGCTGAACATGGAACTGACCGGCCGGTTGCCCTTGAAGAGCTGGATGCCGTCGAAATAGGTGTCGGAATCGCCCTTGGGGTGGGTCTCGAAAAGCGTCTGCTGAAAACCGTCCAGGATCTTCCGCGCTTCCGCCGTCCGTCCGGCGCGCGCGGCGCAGAGGAACATCCAATAGACGGTGGAGGATTCGGTTTCATAGTCGCGGCTGAAGGCGCCGATCTCGCGGGCCCTGGCAAAGGATTTCAGGGCATTGTCGTAGTCATGCTTGCCGAAATAGGCCTGGCCCAGATGATAATGCAGATACATCTGCACCATGTCGGGATCGCCGGGGAAATACGCGGGGCCCGGCTTTTCCCGCTCGATCGGCTGGCCTTCATAATATTTGACCCCGGCCAGGCCGTCCGCGATCGATTTGTCGAATTCGCGCAAAGTCAGATAGCGCTGGGCCCGGTGCCGCAGCAATTTTCCCGATGTGGGATATTGCTTCAGGCCCTGGTCCAGCACCGCGATCGAATCCAGAATGTGATTCTGGTACATCAGAAGCCGCCCATACCAGGTGGCGTTGTCGATGGTGACGGATTTCTCGAAATCGGCTTTGGCTTCCGCTGTCGCCTTGACCAGATTCTCCATCTGCGCGGGGGGAAAGCCGATCTGCTGGGTGATGTAAAGCGGCTCGCCCAAAAGCGACTTGCCTTGCAGCTCGGCGGCCGATGCCGGCGCGCTCAAGGCCAGAGCCCCGGCCAGGATCAAGGCCGCGATGCATGACTGATTCATTATGTCCCCCCGATTGGCCGATGCCGGCGTCTGCTTACAGTTTCACGCTTTTGCGCAAATCCGAAGCGCCATTAAAGAGCAAACCCGTGTCCGTGCCTATGGAAACGAAAGAGGCTCCGGCCTGGGTATAGCGGCTGGCCGCGTCGGCGGAGCTTGCGAAAATGCCTGCGGCTTTTCCCGCCGACCGGATGCGGGTCAGGGCTTGAGAGATGGCTGACACAATGTCGGGATGTGCGGAATTGCCCAGATGGCCCAGGCCGCCGGCCAGATCGCCCGGCCCGATGAAAAGGCCGTCCACGCCTTCGATGGCGGCGATGTCTTCGATGGCGGAAAGGCCCGCGGCGCTTTCGATCTGCACCACCAGGCAGATATCCGCATGGGTGTTTTCGAGATATTTGGCGTTGGCGCCGAAACCGGAAGCGCGGCTGGTGGCGCTGGCGACGCCCCGCATGCCATGGGGCGGAAAGCGGGTGGCGGCGACCAGCATCTTGGCCTGGGCCGCGCTTTCGACCATGGGAATGAGCAGCGAGCGGAAACCGATATCGAGATATTGCTTGATGAGAACCGGATCGCCCACCGGCGGACGGGCCACCGCTTCCACCGGATAGGCTTTCACGGCCTGGAGCTGCGCCAGCAACGTCTGGATGGTGTTGGGCGCATGCTCGCCGTCGAACAAGAGCCAGTCATAGCCGGCGCCGGCGCAGAGTTCGGCGGTATAGGCATTGGCCAGGGCCTGCCACAGGCCGATCTGCGGGCGGTGGGCGGCGAGCGCTTGTTTGAGCTTGTTCATGCGAACCGTACCGAGATGTTGCCGTGAGGACCGAAATCGATGTGGAACTGATCACCGGCGGACGCGAAGACCGGCGCGGTGAAGCTGCCGCAGAGCACGATCTCGCCGGGCTGCAGGGTTTCGTCCCATTCCCACAATTTGTTCGCCAGCCACGCCACGCCCAATGCGGGGTGGCCCAGCACCGCCGCCGACACGCCGGAATCTTCGATCACGCCATTGCGCGAGATCAGTGCCGATACCCAGCGCAGATCGGCGGTGGCGGGGATGGCCTGGTCCGAAATGACCAGCCCGGCATTGGCGGCATTGTCGGATATGGTGTCGAACACTTTGCGCGTGGCGCCGGTTTCCGGATCGATGCGGCGGATGCGGGCGTCGATGATCTCGATGGCCGGAACGATGCGGCCGGTCGCGTTCAACACGTCCTGCACGGTGCAGCCGGGTCCCGACAACCGGTCTTTCAGGATGAAAGCGAGTTCCACTTCCACCCGTGGCTCGATGAAACGGGAAATGGGGATGTCGCCATTGTTGGCGAACAGCATATCGTCCAACAGCGCGCCATAATCCGGCTCGTTGATGTTGGAGGAGCGCTGCATGGCCCGGCTGGTGAGGCCGATCTTGTGCCCGATCAGTTTCCGGCCGCCTGCCAGCTTGTTCGCGACCCAGGCACGCTGCACCCGATAACCATCGGCGATATCCATGTCCGGATGCGCGCGCGAAAAATGGCCGATCTGCTGGCCGCTTTTTTCCGCGGCATCCAGCCGGGCGGCCATCCCCGCGATCTCCCCCTCCGACAATGGCATCATCAGTCCTTTTTGAAGCGCTTATGGATATTGTTGTGCTTGAAGCTTCCCGCTTCGTCGGCTTCCTCCACATAAAGCGACAAGGCCAGATAGCGGCGGCCATAGAGTTCGGCGAAATGGGCTTTGATCTGCTCGAACAGGTCGGTGAAGAAAGCCTTCTTGAATTCGGCGGTGCGGCCCGCGGCCATTTTGACCGTGACATTGACAAAGGCGTCGTCCGCCTTGCCGTCGGCGATCACATAATCATCCAGCCGGATGGCGCGCACCCGGATCCCGCCCCAGGGAAAGATCCCGCCGGAATTGCGCATCGCGGCCGCGATCAGTTCCAGCAGGCCGTGAATGTCGGCTTCACCTTCCAGATTGGATGTCCATTCGATGACGGCATGCGCCATTAGACGATCTCCATGGTGGCGACGGTGCAGCCGACGGCGAAGATGGGGATCGGCGCATAGAAATGAATTGTGCCCTTGCCCCGCGCTGCGGCGGCGGCGGCGATGAAGGTGCGGATTTCAAAGCCGCCCTGGCCCGCGTCGCGATAGGTCTCCGCATCGGTATAGGCCAGCATGGCGTCCTTGTCCTGACGCGCCCAGCGATCCAGGAAATCCTTGTCCCAATCGACATTGATCATGCCGCTGTCGGGCGTGGCGGGCCAATGAGAAATGCCGCCGGTGCAGACCAGGGCAATCCTCTCCGGCACCGCATCGCAGGCGCGGCGCAAGGCTTCGCCGAACGCCCAGGCGCGATGCAGCGGCGTCAAAGGCGGTCCCTGGCAATTGATGTTGCCGGGAATGACCGTAAGCCGATTGCCGGGATCCAGGAAATGCAACGGCACCATGATGCCGTGATCGAAGCGCCATTCCTCGGCATAGGCGACATCGACGCTTTTCTGCACCTCCACGATCAGGCGGCGGGAAAGGTCCGGATTGCCGCGCACGGTCCGGTGGGAGATGCGCAGCCATTCGGCATCCTCGATCGGCCCGTCATAGCTGTCCGCCATGCCCAGCGCATAAGCGGGCATGTTGTTCATGAAGAAATTGGCGAAATGCTCGGCGGCGATGACGATCAGGGCGTCGGGCCGCGCGGCATGGAGGGCATCGCGCATCTCGCCGAACGCCTTATAGAGCGGATCGCGCAACGCCGGATCGGCGCGCTCCGCCCGTCCGGTGATGCCGGGGGCATGGCTGCAGATGCCGCTGAATACCAGGCTCATGCTCCCGCCACCTTTTCATCCACGCCGGACAGCATGGCATAAATGCCGGCCCGGACCGGTCCGTGCCGCTTGACCCCGTCGCGCATGCGCTGAAGATAATCAGACCATTCGATGCCGCAGAAAGCGGCGAAGTGCATCAGAATCTGTCCATTCACGCCCAGGACATAGAGCAGGCCGATATCCGGCTCCAGCAC
>JAFECO010000319.1 GCA_018242085.1 Pseudomonadota bacterium | reverse complement strand
GGACCCGACCCGGAGATCAACGCCGCAAACTCTTTTTCGTTCAGCCAGCGCGGTACCATCTGTTTCAGCACGCCATGCGGGACACGCATCCATTCGGCGCCTTCGTGGTGCTTGGGATTTCCCACCCCCGTGATCACCAGCGCCAGCCGGACACCGCGCGATTGCGCGCCCGCCAGAAAGGATAGAAGCGTGGCATGCGCCACGGCTTCCGTCATGCCGTGCAAATCAATCCGCGCGCCGGGCGTGAGCTGTCCTCGTTTGAGCTTCGCGGTCGTATTTCCGTCCAACCCGCTCGACTTGGCCGCTACGCTTTTGCGCTTTATCGGCTTCGGCGTGACCGCCTTGAGCGGCCTAGACTCATCGATATGCGTCCTGAACAGCTTGCGTTCGTCGTCGGTGGTGCGGCGTTTCATGGCGAAAAGCTTTTTCCCAGCCGGGCCGCCACCGCATTGGGCAGCAGCACGAACATGCGGCCTTGCGCTTTCATTTCGCCGGCCTGCTGTTCCGCTGCCGCGCCAAAGCCGAAATAGACATCGCCCCGCACCGGGCCGCGAATGGCGCCGCCGGTATCCTGCGCGATCAGAAGCGCCTTTACCGGATCGGCGGCGATGTAATAAGGCGCGCCCAGCGCATTCTTGCGCAGATCGATCGCCAGGCTCCCAAGCGGCGTGAGCGGCACCCCTTGGACGCCGTTGCTGCCCAGCGCCGTGTCGCCCAATGCTTTCTCGTCAAAGAAAATGAAAGACTGGTTCGCTTCCATCACGCCTCGCGCCTGTTCCGGATGCGCCTTCAGCCAATCGCGGATGGTCGCCAGCGAGATTTTCGCTTTTTCCAATTCGCCCTTGGCCAGCAGCACCCGGCCGATGGCGGTATAGGGCCGCCCATTTTCTCCTGCATAGGCGATGCGGGCGGAAGATCCATCGTCGAAACGCACCCGGCCCGAACCCTGGATCTGCAGGAAGAACAGCGCCACCGGATCGTCGCACCAGAACAGGATCTTCGCCGCGGGAAGACCTTTGGCATTGATGTCGGCGCGGCTGGCATAGGGCACCAGCTTCTGGCCGCTCAACCGCCCGGAGATGTGTTCGCCTTTGAACTCAGGCGAAAATTGACTGAGATCGACCCGGATCAGATCGGACGGCACGCCATAGACCGGCGTCCGATAGGCGCCGGTTTGAGTCCGGCTGCCGCGAATTTCCGGCTCGTAATAGCCGGTGAACAATCCTTCGCCGGAAAGCGCATAGGGGGTGAAATTTTTTTCAAAGAACGTGCGGGCATCGCCCGCTTGCCGGCCGCAGACGGTCTGCCAGTCGCCCGCCGTGCCGGCGTAATCGGCGATCACTTCGGCGGGCGGCTTGGTGGCGATGACGGCGCAGCTGCGGCGGAATGCGCCGAGCGCGGGATTGAGGTCGGCGTCGCGCCAGCCGGGAAGATCGGAGAATTGCGCGACGGTGAGGAGCGGAACCGGGCGGCTTAGCCACCACCAGACAAACGCGCCCAGCACCAGCGCGCCAAGCGCTATCGCGACAAGCTTGCGGTTCAGGGCAGGGCGCCGCTGGTTGCCACCAAAGTCCAGGTGGGGCTGGAAGAGCCGATCTGGCGGGCGAAGGTCCACACGTCCGTGACGTCACGCTGGACATAGTCGCTGGCCGACGGCGCGCCATGGGCGAATTGGGCGCGGAAGGACACCGTGATCTCGGCGGTCTGGCCCGCCAATGTGGCTTCCACGATGCGCGCGTCGGTGAGGCCCGCCAGGGTTTCGGGCGGCGGCGTCCCGGCGCGGGCGGTGATGTCGGCGTCGAAGACCTTGTAGACTTCGTCGGACAAAAGCGGCTTCAGGCTGGCCCGGTCGCCCGACGCGAAAGCCTTGAGGATCAACTCGTAAGCGGTCTTCGCCCCGCTGAGGAAATGGCCGGTTTCAAAGCTGGGATCGGCCAGCTGGATATCGAACAGGCTGCGGGCCTGGGGTTCGGCGGGCCGGTCGGCCGGAGGTGCCCGCAAGGCGGACGCGGCAGGCGAGGCCGCGCGCTCGTCGCGGGGCTGAGGCTCGTGACCCGTCCGCCGGCCCAAAATGGTGTAAAGCCGGAACAGGACCACGCCCGCGACCATCGCCGCGATCAGGATCTCGATCAGTTGCGCGTCGGCCATTTCCAAGGAGCCAAACATGAGAGGAACCCTAACGCCGGGGAACCCTGGGGTCCAGAACCGGCTTTTAACGATAACGCCGCAGCCCCGGATTTGGCGGCTTTTCCTTGTCGGGGGCGCATCGCCATGGTAACGCGCGGGCCGCGATCGATGGAAAAACACGCATGAGCAGCGACGGAAACGCAAATCCCGCCCAGGGCGAAGGCTCGCCCGCCCTTCCCGCTTTCCAGGTGGTGGGCCAGTACATCAAGGATCTGTCGTTCGAAAATCCCGGCGCGCCGGCCGGCCTCACCGAGCGGCCCCAGATCGATTTCGGCGTCGATGTCCAGGCCCGGCGGGGCGACGACCAGCATTTCGAAGTGGAACTGAAGCTGCGCGTGCATGCCAAAAGCGACACCCGTCAGCTCTTTTTGCTTGAGCTGGCCTATGCCGGCCTCTTCCGGTTGCAGAACATTCCCGAAGACGCGATGCAGCCGGTGCTGCTGATCCAGGCCCCGCACATGCTCTTCCCCTTCGCCCGCCGCATCGTGGCGGACGTGGTCCGGGATGGCGGCATGCCGCCCTTGATGATCGAGCCGATCGATTTCGTGGCCCTGTA
>JAFECO010000318.1 GCA_018242085.1 Pseudomonadota bacterium | reverse complement strand
CGGATGTCTTTCAGGATCACCATGTCGTCATAGCCCGACACTTCCTCGAACGTGCGGGCGAGATAGGCTTCCGGGTCCTGGGCATAGCCGGAGAACCAATCCTCGAAGGCGCGGGCGACGCGGGCGGGCGTGTCGCGCAGCCCTTCGCGGGCGGGATCGTCCCCCGCCCAGCGGAGCAAGGTGTGAATGGCTTTCTCGGCCTCCGCGCGGGTGGGGCGGGTCAGGGCGTCGGTCATGGGGATTCCGTGGTCTCTATTTGATGGTCGCACGGCCGGACGGAGTTGCCTAGCAACAGCGTCGCGGCAACCGCTACGCGCCAATACGCTGTCGCTATTGGCTCCTGGCCGATGCTCCCGCCTCATTAGATGCGGGAGCGCGGAAAAGTTGCAACCGGGGGCGCGATTTTGCGGGCGGCCGCGCGGAATGACCTTATGACGGACAGGGTTAGTGGGCTTGGGTTAGTGGACCTGGCGCCGCTCGAACGGGCTTTCCAGCAGGAAGGCGGGGATTTCGGCCTCAAAGCTTTCACCCGAAGCGGCCTTCATCTGGTAGCGGCCGCTCATCACCCCGGACGCGGTGTCCAGGGGGCAGCCGCTGGTATATTCGAAGCTTTCGCCGGGCGCGATCACCGGCTGGGCGCCGACCACGCCGGGGCCGCGCACTTCCTGCACCCGCCCGGCCGCGTCCATGATGTTCCAATAGCGGGAGATCAGCTGCACCGGCTCCTCGCCGCGATTGGCGATGGTGACAGTGTAAGACCAGACATAGCGGTCGTCCGCCGGATCGGACTGGTCGTCCAGATAGGCGGGCTTGACCGCGACATGGATGGAGCGGGTCTCGCGCTCATAAAGAAACTGCGCTGGCGCCGCCGGTCCAAGACCGGGTGTCTGCTTTTCAAACATGCGCCGATTATCGGGGCGGGCCGCCGCCCAGGCAAGCGGAACCGCTGCGACAGTTAATTCCGCTCACAAGCCCGTGCCTGGGCGCGTTATTTCCGGGTTCCGACGAAATAATAAACGGCGGATAACGCCCAGGCGATAACAGCGGCGATGAATACCGGGCGCGTCCAGGGCGCGGCGGGCATCAGACGCATGGCGGCGATGCTGACAAAACCCGCCACGAACGATGCCAACATGACCGAAAAGCAAAGCTTGTCGCGCGTCATTCTTGCCCCCGTTTGCTAGCGTGGTTCGACCCTCACATCCGTCTTGACGGAATTGGCGATGAAACATTGTTCGTGGGCCATGTGATGCATCTGGTCCACCGTCGCGGCATCGGGCGCGCCCTCGAACTGAATCTTCGGGCGCAGCACCACCCGCGTCATCCAGAGCTTGCCGCCTTCATTCTCCAGCCAGCCGGACGCGTCATCATCATAGGCGAGCACCGTGATCCGCTTGCGGGCCGCGATCGCCAGGAAACTCAGCATGTGGCAGGACGACAGCGCGGCCACGAACATGTCTTCCGGATCGCCCTTGGTGGGATCGCCGCGATAGACCGACGCCGCTGAAAATGTCTTGGCGACGCCGTCCTTGAAGGTGATCTGGTGGTTGCGGGAATAGGCGTCGTACGTAAATGCGACGTCGCCCTTGGTCCATTCCAACTGAATCTTGTGTTCGGCCATTCGTCTCTCCCTCGGAGAGATTATCATAAATGGGGCGCACGGGGATCGGCAGCCGGGCATTCGGCATGGCGGTCATGCCAACGCGCCCATCATTAAAATGCGCTAGAGCGGCAGCGCCATGAAGATGGTGCCGGGGATCGGCGTGTCGTAATAGGCGGGAATGCGGGCAAAGCCCATGCGGTCGTAAAGGGCCACCGCCGTGGCGAGGGAGGGCAAAGTGTCGAGCAGCATCTTGCGATAGCCGATCCGCCGGGCTTCCTCCACGATGCGTTCGGCCAGCGCCTTGCCCAGGCCCAGGCCCCGCCCTTCCGGCGTCACATAGAGGCGCTTCATTTCGCAGGTCGCGGCGTCTTCCAGCGGCCTCAGCCCCACGCAGCCCAGCGCCGCGCCATCCGCGCCCCGCGCCAGCAGCAGCTCGCCCTTGGGCGGGGCATATTTGCCCGGCATCACCGCCATCTCTTCCACGAAATTCTGATAGGACAGGCTGACGCCCAGCGACGCCGCATAGGCGTTGAACAGCGCCTTGGCTGCTTCCAGGTCGGCGGGCGCCCGCACGGGCTGAATTGTGTAAGAGGTCATGGCGCCATGATAGGCGATGCGCGGCGAGCCGTCATGCCGCGCTTGTTATCGTCACGTCGGTCCGGCAAATTCTGGGGGCAGAGCGGGTCCAGGAAAAGTGTGGTCGCTAGCGGCAGCGTAGCGCGACGTTTTCCGTCCGGACCCGCGACAAACAGAGAAACTAGAGCATTTTCGCGTTTCAGCGGAAATGCTCTAGCGAGGGACCCCATGAGCAATATTCCCGACGATATTTATACCGAACCGGAAAATTCGCCCGACACGTTGGCCAATCTGGGCCCGCTCACCCGCCTGGCCGGGGAATGGGCGTCCGATCAGGGCGTGGACATCAATCCCAAGGCGGACGGGCCCGAACGGCGCGTCTTCCGCGAGCATATCCTGATGGAGCCGATCGATTCCCAGGCCAACGGGCCGCAGCTTCTTTATGGGCTGCGCTATCACATCCATATCAACACGCCCGAAGAGAAGATCACTTTTCACGACCAGGTGGGCTATTGGCACTGGGAGCCGGCCACGGGGCTGATCATGCAGTCGATCGCCATTCCGCG
>JAFECO010000317.1 GCA_018242085.1 Pseudomonadota bacterium | reverse complement strand
CGCCCGCCAGCGTCTGGGCGGAAAAGAACGGTCCCGGCCTTTGGATCTCGACTTATACCCGCAATCTCCAGCGCCAGATCGTGCAGGAGATCGCCCATCTTTATCCCGATCCCGTCGAGCGGGCGGAAAAAGCGGTGGTGCGCAAGGGGCGAGAAAATTATCTCTGCCTTTTGAATTTCGAAGAAGCGGCGAAGCGGACCGCCTTGGCGCCCGGACAGCGCAGCGTGGCGCTGGGCCTGATCGCGCGCTGGATCGGATCGGGCACCGACGGCGATATTTCCGGCGCGGGCTTTCCCGCCTTCCTGGCCGCGTCCTTGCCCTTGAGCGAAGTCACCGACCGGCGCGGCGAATGTATTTATGCCGCCTGCCCGCATTACCGCATCTGCTTCATCGAGCGGGCCATCCGCCGCGCCCGTCACGCCCCCATCGTTATCGCCAATCACGCTCTGGTGATTGCGCAAGCAGCGAGCGACTGGCTGGCGACCGATCAGACGACTGACACACCGCCGGAACGGCGCCTGCGCTATGTCTTCGACGAAGGCCATCATCTGTTCGACGCGGCGGATTCCGGTTTCGCGGCGCTTCTGTCTGGCCGCGAAATGGCCGAGCTGCGGCGCTGGATTCGCGGTCCCGAAGGACGGGCCCGCACCCGCATGCGCGGCCTGGAAGAACGGCTGAAGGACCTGATCGCAGACGATGAAGGCGCGCAGCACGCGCTGGAAGACGCGGTGCAGGCGGCAGGGGCCTTGGCGGGCGAAGGCTGGATGGCGCGGGTGACGGGCGCGGCGGCCCGCGGCCCGGGCGAAATTCTTTTGGCCGAAATCTATCGCCATGTCCGCGCCCGCAGCGACGACCGCGACAGCTTCTACACCTTGGAAGCCGAAGCGCATCCCATGGACGAGGAGACAATGCGCGCGGTGATGGAATTGTCGCGCGCCCTCAAACGCATCGCCGATCCCCTCACCCGGCTTTCCAAATTGCTGCGCCAGGCGATGGACGACAAAAGCGCGACGTTGGAGCCTTATACCAAGGCCCGGCTGGACGCGGCGGCGCGAGGGCTGGACCGGCGCGCCAAGCTGATCTTGCCGGCCTGGATCCGCATGCTGGAAAGCCTGGAGACGGGCGAGATCAGCGACGATTTCACCGACTGGTTCGAGATCAGCCGCGAAGACGGCCGCGACGCCGATGTGGGGTTCGAGCGCCACTGGATCGATCCCACCATACCTTTGGCGGCGGAGATATTGGAGCCCGCCCATGGCGCGCTGATCACATCGGCCACCTTGCGCGATGCCGGCGCCGAAGGGCTCGATTGGCAGAGCGCCGAAGTGCGCACGGGCGCCTTGCACCTGCCGCAGCCGCCCCGGCGTGCCTCGTTCGGATCGCCGTTCCGCTATGCCGAACAGGCGCGCATTTTCATCATCAAGGACGTGCCAAGGCGCGATGCCGACGCCTTGGCCGCGGCGATGCGGGAATTGTTCCTGGCATCGGGCGGCGGCGCGCTGGGACTTTTCACCGCCGTGCGCGCCTTGAAGGAAACCGAAGCCCGCATCGCCCAGCCGCTCGCCGATGCCGGCATTCCCTTATATGCCCAGCATATCGACCGGCTGGACACGGGCGCATTGGTGGACCTGTTCCGGGCCGAAGAGAATGCCTGCCTTCTGGGCACCGATGCGCTTCGGGACGGCGTGGATGTGCCGGGCCGTTCCCTCCGGCTTGTCGTATTCGACAAAGTGCCCTGGCCCAAGCCCACCATCCTGCACAAGGCGCGCCGGGCTCGCTTCGGCCGCTCGTATGACGATCTGATCACCCGCTTCCGCCTGAAACAGGCGTTCGGGCGCCTGATCCGGGGACCGGAGGACAAGGGCTGTTTTGTGATCCTGGAAGGCGCCACGCCCTCGCGGCTGCTGGCGGCGTTTCCCGAAGCCGCGCCGGTCAAGCGTTGCGGCCTGGCCGAAGCGATTGGGGATATCCGCCGGTTCCTGGGCTGATTCCGGCGCCTCGACCTCCTATAACCGGTCCATGAGCGAACTGCGCCCCGAAGACCTGGACGGCTATGGCCGGTATTCCACCGGCATCCTGCCCAGTCATGTCCTGAAACGCCTGATCGCATCGGGACGGGAAGTCGCCGCGGCCGAGGATTTCACGGATGCGCAGATCCAGCCCGCCAGCATCGATCTGAGGCTCGGTCCCGTCGCCTACCGGGTGCGGGCCAGCTTCCTGCCCGGACCGAACGCCACGGTGGAGGAAAAACTCGCCAGCGTTTTCATGCATGAAGTCGATTTGACCCACGGCGCGGTTCTGGAAACCGGCTGCGTCTATATCGTGCCGCTGCTGGAGCGGGCCGATTTCTCCGCCCGCATCTCGGGGGTTGCCAACCCCAAAAGCTCCACCGGCCGCATCGATGTCTTCACCCGCCTGATCACCGACCGGGCCCAGGCTTTCGATCGCGTCGAGCCCGGCTATCGCGGCCCGCTTTATGCCGAGATCAGCCCCCAGACCTTCCCGGCTTTGGTGCGCAAGGGCTCGCGGCTCAACCAGCTGCGCATCCGCCATGGTTCGCCGCAATTCAGCGACACGCAGCTGCGCCGCCTTCATGCCGACGCGCCCCTGGTGGATTGCGATCCGGATATCGAGAACGGCCTTGGCCTTTCCATCGACCTGAAGGGTCCCGGCCGCATCGGCTGGCGCGCCAAGCGCCATACCGGTCTGATCGATGTCGACCGGCCGGGTGTGCTCGATCCTTATCAATT
>JAFECO010000316.1 GCA_018242085.1 Pseudomonadota bacterium | reverse complement strand
GCGATGATGGCGTCACCGCTGGCGGGGCTGGACCCGGTCGATTACCTGATCGCCATCACCGTGGGCAGCGCCAATGTCTCGCATATCGACAATGACGCCAATCTCAGCCGCCAGTTCGCGGGACTGATCGAACCGGACAGCCTGCGCCACGGCATCAGCCGGGCGGCGATCTCGCGCGCCACCATGCTGCCGTTGGAAACCGTGCGCCGCCGCATCAACCGGCTGTTGGAGATCGGCATCTTCCTGGAACGCGATGACGGCATCATCCTGTCGGCGGGCAATAAATATAAGGTCGATGCCCGCACCGACCGCATGCACGCCCAGGCCCGATTGGTGGAACGCATGTTCCGCGACCTGCGCGCGCGCGGCGTCACCATCGCCTGAACGCCCTCGCCGCGCCTCACGGAACATCCCCGCTTGGAACTTGCGGCAGATCAAGGCAGCTTTTCCCGGCGCGCGGTTTTACTGCGCGAAAGCGGAGTGGCGTGATGCGTTATTATTTCAATGTGATCGATGGGCAGGTCGAGATCAGCGATTCGGAAGGTGCGGATCTGCCCGACGCACAAGCTGCCCATAAGGAAGCTTTCGCCCTCGCATCGGAGCTTCGCGCGGAATTTCCCGGCCAGTTCCAGCCGCATTCGGTGCTGGAAGTCATTTCCGAAACCGGCCAGCGGGTTTTCGCGCTTCCCATCGCGATGCCCTCCGGCGCGGACGGCAAATAATCCGCACGCTACAAAGCGCGTGCGCGGGTTCCTCGCGGCATGAACCAGCGGACATGCAACAAGCCGCGCGCGCATGTGTTTCCTCAGGCATGGAAGGGGCCAACAGAAAGTTGAGGCTCCCATGCGGAAACTTTATCTCACCCTCGTTGCGCTCGTTCCCGCCGCGCTGGCGGCGCTCTCCGGCGCCGGTTTCGCGCAATCCAATCCCGGCGGCACGCCGCCGCCGGGCATGACCGGCGATCCGGCAATGAACAGCCCGCAGGGCGAGCGGAACAGTCCATCCAACGTGCCCAACCGCGCGCGCCATCCCGGCACGATGAACAATCGCGCCATGAAGAATAGCGGCATGAGCAACGGCACGCCCAGCGCGCCGGACGACGCCGCCGGCCAAAGCATCGCGCCGGGCAGCGCGCCCAAAGGCAGCGACGAGCCCCAAACGGCCAAACCACGCCCGCGCCAATCCGGCCCGATGGACAGTGACACGCCCAGCAGTTCCCAGCCACCCGCCGGAAGCGAGGAAGCCGGCAGCCCCAACAGGCGCTGAGCCGCGCGCGCGGGGCTGCGGGACATTCAAAAGAACTCTCGCCTTCGACAAACTCACCTGTGTTCTCATCCTTCGACCCCTTCGACAAGCTCAGGGTGAGGAATCGATTTGAGGAATCGGGATGAGGATTTTGAATCAACATCACCAGTGTCCTCACCCTGAGCTTGTCGAAGGGTGAGCCCGTCGAAGGGTGAGGAGCAGCGAGTGGCCGGGTGACACGCATGACGGTTCGCGCCGCGCTGTTTTAGCCCCGGTTTTAGCGCCATCGCCGCCGCATCCCGTTGCCGGATACAACATTTGTTGTATCGTCCCCTCTCGCCTCTCCCGGCGAGCCTGCCGGACTTGGTCCGGGTCGACGGTCCCGGTTTCCCCCTTTCCGGGGGCCTCCCCGGGCGGTCCGGCAGGTGCCGGGAGCGGCGAAAGAGACGAAGGGATCACGCATGACCGCCTGGCGCCGCCACGACTACGAACAGGATGTGCTCTCCGCCTTCGCGCGGCTGGCGGGCCGCCGCGCGCCGGGCATCAGCGACGAGACCTTGGGCGGCGAATATCGCGCGCAACGGATTTTCTATGCCGCGCTGGAACGCTTCCGCGCCGATGTGGCGAACGCGGCCCCCTTCACCGATCTGCGCCGCGATGCGCTCAGCGATCTGCTCGCGGGCCTCGAAGACACCACGCCCGACCGCCGCGCCTGGGACGAAGCGATCATGGGAGCCCGCCGCGATGCCTGCTGAAATCCATTACCTGCGCAAAACCTCGCGCATCGGCGCGACTTACGAACACCGCCCCCAGGACTGGCGCTTTTCCCGCGACCAGCGCGAAGCCGGCATTGCGGATCACGAATGGGAAGACCGCCTTCCCCCGATGCGGCCATGGGCCTTCTGGCTGGCCGTGACCGGAAGCTGGGCGGTGTTCGCGGCGGCGGTTTGGGGAATGGCCGCCCTGTTTGCGATTATCTGATTGATATCCGGGCCTTTCCGCCGGATTTCACCATGAATGGGGTTAACCACGCCCCGCGCCCGCGCCAGCATTGTGCCAAAACGGAACCGGTGGCTATGATGGCGCGAGGGATGAAGGTGGGAGCGCCAGGCTCGCTTCGCCATGACCTATGGCCGTCGGGAAATCGCGCCATCCGAACAGATCAAGGCGTTAAGGCACGCCAGGGACCGCTATGCCGAACTGGCGGACCGGATTCACAACGACACGGAATCGACGTTGGACGCCGCGGAAAAGCGGCTGCGCGAAGAGGATGCGCGCCGCATCGCCAAAGCCTATGACAGAAGCCTCTCCAACAATGTCGCCCGCCTGTCGGGCATGGAGGGAACGCACAAGTCGATAACGCAGACCTTGGGGCCGTGGTGGATCGGCGCGCTGCTCATGGTGGCATTGGCCTGTCTTCTGCCTTTCGCCTACACACCCGCGCGCGATGGATTTTTGAAGCTTCGCGACGCCGGGACCGTTGCTTCGAACCGCCCGCCCGCCGAACGCGCGCCGCCCGCGG
>JAFECO010000315.1 GCA_018242085.1 Pseudomonadota bacterium | reverse complement strand
AATTTCTTCACCATCCGCGATCTTCTGGCCGATTGGCCGGGCGAGGTGCTGCGCTTCAACATGCTGCGCAGCCATTACCGCCAGCCGATCGATTTCACCCTGGATGGCTTGCGCGAAAGCTGGAAGACCCTGGAGCGCTGGTACGAGACCACCGAGCCCCTGGTCGATCCGGCGCCGGACGCGGATTTCCTTGCCGCCTTGCGCGACGATCTCAACACGCCCGCCGCCATCGCCTCGCTGCATCAGGCCGAGCCGTTGGCGCTGGCGGGGGGCTTGGGCTTTCTGGGCTTTTCCAATGTGCAGATGAAAATCGCCGCGAAGGCCAAGGTGGACGAAGTCGCCATCGCCGACGCCATCGCCGCCCGCAAAGCGGCGCGCGCCGCCAAGAATTTCGCCGAAAGCGACCGCATCCGTGACGACCTCCTCGCCAAGGGCATCGTGTTGAAGGACGGGCCGTCAGGCACGACCTGGGAAGTAAAAAAATGAGCAAGGAACGCCTCTATCTCTTCGACACCACCTTGCGCGACGGGGCGCAGACGCAAGGGGTGGATTTCTCCGTCGAGGACAAGCGCCAGATCGCGCTGGCGCTGGATAGCCTCGGCATCGATTACATCGAAGGCGGCTGGCCCGGCGCCAATCCCACCGACACAGCTTTCTTCGCCGAGCGCCCGCCGCTGAAGCACGCCCGTTTCACCTCTTTCGGCATGACCAAGCGGTCGGGGCGCAGCGCCGCCAACGATCCGGCTCTGGCGCCCGTCATCGACGCGCCGGTCGATGCGGTCTGCCTGGTGGGCAAAAGCTGGGACTATCAGGTCGATGTCGCGCTGGAGATCCCCCGCGAGGAGAATATCGACAATATCGCCCGCTCCATCGAAGCGGTGGTGGCGAAAAAGCGCGAACCGATGCTGGACGCGGAACATTTCTTCGACGGCTACAAGGCGAACCCGGATTACGCGATGGCTTGCATCCGGGCCGCCCACGAAGCGGGCGCGCGCTGGATCGTGCTCTGCGACACCAATGGCGGGACATTGCCGGAAGATGTCTACCGCATCGTCTGCGACGTAAAAGCGAAGCTGCCGGACGCGGCGCTGGGCATTCATGCCCATGACGATACGGGGCAGGGGGTGGCGGTGAGCCTGGCGGCGCTGCGCGGCGGCGTGCGCCAGATCCAGGGCACCTTGAACGGGCTGGGCGAACGCTGCGGCAACGCCAATCTCTGCTCGCTGATCCCCACGCTCATGTTGAAGGAGCCTTACGCCTCGCAGTTCGAGATCGGGATCACGTTCGAGCAGCTGACCCATATCACCCGCGTGTCGCGAATGCTGGACGAGATCCTCAACCGCGCGCCGGGGCGCCATTCGCCTTATGTCGGCCTGTCGGCCTTCGCGCACAAAGGCGGGCTTCATTCCTCCGCCGTGCTCAAGGATCCGCGCACTTACGAACATGTGGTGCCGGAGTCCGTGGGCAACAAGCGCATCATTCCGGTGTCGGACCAGTCCGGCCGCTCCAATGTGCTGGCGCGGCTGAAGGAAGTCGGCATCGAGATCGATGCGAAGGACCCGCGGGTCTCGCGCCTGCTCGATGAAGTCAAGCAGCGCGAATATCTGGGCTATGCCTATGACGGCGCCGACGCGTCGTTCGAGCTGATGGCGCGCCGGGCGCTGGGCCAGGTGCCGGACTATTTCACGGTCGAGAGCTTTAGGGTCAGCGTGGAGCGCCGCCGCAATTCGCGCGGCGAGCTGGTCAGCGTTTCCGAAGGCGTGGTCAGGCTGGATGTGGCGGGCGAGGATATTCACAGCGTCGCTACCGGCAACGGCCCGGTCAATGCGCTGGACGCGGCGCTCCGGAAGGATCTCGGGAAATATTCCTCGGCGATCGGCGACCTGAAGCTGGCGGACTTTAAGGTGCGCATCCTCACCAGCGGCACCGAGGCGGTGACGCGGGTGATGATCGAAAGCATCGACGGCAAAGGTCAGCGCTGGTCCACGGTGGGGGTGTCGGCCAACATCGTGGACGCCTCTTTCGAGGCGTTGACCGATTCCATCACCTACAAGCTCTACAAAGAGGGCATCGTCCCCTAACCGGCGCTTCGTCGGCGCGCCCGGTCCGGTTACACGGTGCGCGGTGATCTTTCTGACATAGTCTTGAGAGGTTTGGCCGATTTCCCCAGGCCGCGCGGGGAAATGCGAGTAACACCCCGCTTTCGGCCGTCACACAAACGCGCTATGGTTTGCGGCGTTCCAGGGCCCCCTGGGAAAAAACGAATTCAAGGGAGAAAAACAAATGAAGGGTTTACTGACGATGGCTGCCGCTATCGCGCTGACGGCATCGTTTGCCAGCGTTGCGACGGCGCAAGGCATGAAGTCCAAGGAAGAGCAGATCAAGACCGCGACGTCGGCGCTGCCGGCGGCGCTGCGCGACGGCGCGACCGTCATCGCCTATGACAGCAAGGGCCTGCCGCAGGTTCTGCGCGAAGGCAACAACAACATCTTCTGCACCGACCTCTCCACCGCCGAAAGCTTCAATGTGAGCTGCCGTGGCAACGCCCTGCGCGCCGCGTCGGACTTCTCGGCGAAGGAAAAGGCCGAAGGCAAGGACGCCAAAGCGATTGCGGCCGACACCGACGCCGCCTATGCCTCGGGCAAGCTCACCCGCGCGCCTGCCGGCACCACCATCTATGGCCGCAG
Source organism: Pseudomonadota bacterium (assembly GCA_018242085.1). Taxonomy (GTDB): domain Bacteria; phylum Pseudomonadota; class Alphaproteobacteria; order Micropepsales; family Micropepsaceae; genus Rhizomicrobium. The sequence continues at coordinate 93 of JAFECO010000315.1, read as the reverse complement.
CGGCAAGACGATGGCCGAAGCCCGTTCGATGTGGGTCGTGCTGATGCCGAATGTGAAGGGCGAAGATCTCGGCCTTCCCACCAAGCGCATGAA
>JAFECO010000314.1 GCA_018242085.1 Pseudomonadota bacterium | reverse complement strand
GGGAGGCTGCACAACGCCGCCGAAGCGCGCGCCGCGCTCGGTCTGGCGATGGCGAATTTCGAACGGGTGTCGCTGGATCTGATCTACGCCCGCCCCGGCCAAAGCGATGCGCAATGGCGCGAGGAGTTGAAACAGGCATTGGCCTTCGGCACCGATCATTTGTCGCTTTATCAGCTCACCATCGAGCCCGAAACGCCGTTCGCGCTGCTGCATAAGAATGGCCAGCTGCGCATCCCCGACGACGATCTGGCGGCGGGGCTTTACGAGACCACCCAGGAATTGACCGAAGCGGCAGGCCGCCCCGCCTATGAAATCTCCAACCATGCCCGCCCCGGTTCGGAGAGCCGCCACAATCTGATCTATTGGCGCTATGGCGATTATGCCGGCGTGGGGCCGGGCGCGCATGGACGGCTGATGCTGGATGGCAAACGCATTGCCACCTCCGCCATCCGCTTGCCGGAACGCTGGCGCGAAACGGTGGCGAAAGACGACAAGGCTTTTGCCGATTTCACGGCGATCGATGATGCCGATGCGGCGCGCGAGCATTTGCTGATGAATCTGCGCCTCCGCGAAGGCTTGGATCTTGCGGCCTATCAGGCGCGCTGGGGTCATCGCCCCGCATCGGAAAAAATCGAGCGGCTGATCGAGCAAAAAATGCTGCGCCAGGACGGCGATATTCTTTCCGCCACGCCGCAAGGGCGGCTGGTGTTAAACGCCGTGATTTCGGCTTTATTGAACTGACCCCCTCCGTCTCTTTCGCGCAAGCGCTCAGAGACACCTCCCCCTCCAGCGCGCTTCGCGCGCGAGGGGGAGGCGGACCTGGGCCGCGTCGAGAGATTTATTAGAAACTATTTGACTGGAACGTCCGCGGCGCGGGGCTGGCGACATGGAAGCCATCGGCCTGCACTTCCAGCACGGCAAGGCCCCGTTCCGACGTGCCGTCGGCATTGAAGCGGAAGATGCCGTTGACGCCGCCAAAGCCATTGGGGTCCATCAGCGCGGCAGACGTGAAACGGTGATAGGGCGTGCCGTTGGACAGAAGCGCCACCAGCGACACCGCGTCATAGGCCAGCGAGGCCAGCTGCGGCGGGGCGGCGCCATACACCGCCCGGTATTTTTCATTGAATGTGTTGTCGGCATTGGGTTCGGGCGCGGCGAACCAGCCGCCGGTCAGCGCCTGTTCCTTCACCGTGCTGGGATCGTCCCACAATCCGGTGCCCAAGAGTTTGACCTTGGATGGATCGAGCCCGTTGAACGCCAGGGACGGCGCGATGGCGCGCAGGACGCCGCCGCCTTGCGCGATCATCACCACATCGGCGTTGCTTTTGGCGATGGCGGCGGACGGCGCCATCACGGTGTTGGTGCTGGGGGTAAAGCGCTCGATATCCACCGTGGTCGCGCCGGCGCTTTTCACCGCGTCGGTGAAGGCGGCGGAGATCACATCGCCATAAGGCGTCTGGGGCACCATTGCCGCGAAATTGTGATGGCCCTGGCTGGCTGCATAATTCACCACCCGCTTGACTTCGCTTTGGGGCAGGAAGGACAAAAGATAGACGCCATTGCCCGCCACGCTGCGTTCGGTCGAAAAGGCCAGGACCGGAATCCCGCGATCCCGCGCGATGGGGGCGACGGCGGCGACGGAGGGGCCGAACAGCGGCCCGACGATGATCTCCGCGCCCTGGCCCAAGAGCTTGACCGCCGCGGCGCCCGCCGTGTCGGGGCCCGCGCCTTCGTCGGCGGTGATCAGAAGGATGTTGCTGTTGCCGCCATCGAACAGTGCCAGTGCCGCCGATTTCAGCATCGCCGCCGCCAGGTTGCGGGTGGCCGGATTGGCGCTGGTGAAGGGCAGGATCACACCCACCCGGACCGGCGTGACCCCCGGCGGGGTGTTGGGCAGGCGCAGATAGGAAGGCAGGTCCTTGTCCAGCGGATTGCCCGCCACGGGCGGTGGCGGCGCCACCACTTTGGGCGGCGGCGGGGGCGGGGGGGTGCAGCCGCTTAATGCCGCTATCGCGGTCAGGCCCAGAATGGCAAAAAGGCGGACCCATGAGGCTTTCGGGCGGGCGGCATCCATCATCAACAAGTTCCCAGGGTCCCAATGCGCGGTGTAAATCTATGAAGGGCGATAGTAAGGCGCGTAATCCCGCCGGTAAACCGCAACATCTGGGCGATTTGAAGGACGCGCCGGCGCCGGATCTTCTGGCGCCGGGTCTTTACGTTACCTCCACACCCATCGGCAATGCCCGCGACATCACGCTTCGGGCGCTGGATGTCCTCAAAGGCGTCGATCTGATTGTCGCCGAAGACACCCGCGTCACCGCCAAGCTCTTGGCCATTTACGGCATCTCCAAACCGCTCACTGCTTACAATGATCACAATGCCGCTCGCGAGCGCCCGCGCCTTCTGGGACGGCTGCGTGACGGGGCGCGCATCGCCCTGGTCAGCGATGCCGGAACGCCTTTGGTCAGCGATCCCGGCTTCAAGCTGGTGCGCGAAGCCATTCAAGAGCGGCTGCCGGTCCATGCCGTGCCCGGCGCGTCGGCGGCGTTGACCGGACTGGTGCTGTCGGGCCTGCCGTCGGATCGTTTTCTCTTTGCGGGCTTTCTTCCGCCCAAAGCGGGCGAGCGCCAAAGCGCATTGGAAGAGCTGAAAAATATTCGCGCGACTTTGATCTTTTTCGAATCCGGCCCGCGCCTGGCCGAAACTTTGAAGCACATGTCGGAAATATTGGGCATGCGCAGCGCGGCGGTGGCGCGCGAGCTGACCAAGCTGCATGAAGAGCTGCG
>JAFECO010000313.1 GCA_018242085.1 Pseudomonadota bacterium | reverse complement strand
CGAAGAGATCAAGGCCAAGCTGGCCAATGCCGAGCCTTATGACGAATGGCTGCGCCAGGCCCAGTACAAGCTGGAAGAATTGCCGGACGTGCCGGAAGACCATCGCAGCAAGGCGAACGATTCATCCCTCTTGCTCGATAAGCAGCAGGCCTTTGGCTACAGCGAAGAAGATCTGAAGTTCTTCCTGGAGCCGATGGCGGCCCTGGGCGACGATCCCATCGGCTCGATGGGCGCGGACACGCCGATCGCGGTGCTCTCCAAGAAGCCCAAGCTGCTCTATAATTACTTCAAGCAGAATTTCGCCCAGGTCACCAACCCGCCGATCGACCCGATCCGCGAGGAATTGGTGATGAGCCTGGTGTCGATGATCGGGCCGCGTCCCAATCTTTTGGGCCGCGACGCGGGCGCCCATAAGCGCCTGGAAGTGACCCAGCCGGTCTTGACCAATGGCGATGTGGAAAAGATCCGCGCCATTTCCGAACTGGTGGACGGCGCCTTCCGCACCGCCACCATCGACTGCACCTGGCCCGCCAGCGAAGGCGCCGAAGGCCTTTCCAACGCCATAACCCGCATCTGCTACAACGCCACCGACGCAGTGCTGGCCGACAACAACATTCTCATCTTGTCCGACCGGGAGGTTTCGCCCGACCGGATTCCGGTTCCTGCGGCGCTGGCCACCGCCGCCGTGCATCATCACCTGATCCGCCAGGGCCTGCGCATGCAGACCGGCCTGGTGGTGGAAACCGGCGAAGCCCGCGAAGTGCATCATTTCTGCGTGCTGGCCGGTTACGGCGCCGAAGCCGTCAATCCGTATCTGGCGTTCGAGACTTTGGAACAGATCCGCGTCCGTTCCGATCTTTCGCTCAAGGCCTATGAAGTTCAGAAGAACTACATCAAGGCGGTGGGCAAGGGCGTGCTCAAAGTGATGTCCAAGATGGGCATCTCCACCTACCAATCCTATTGCGGCGCGCAGATCTTCGACGCGGTAGGCCTGGCGAGCGACTTCATCGAGAAATATTTCACCGGCACCGCTTCGACCATCGAAGGCATCGGGCTGAAGCAAATCGCCGAAGAATCCGTGCGTCGGCATCGCGACGCCTATGGCGACAATCCCATCTATCGCAATGCGTTGGATGTGGGCGGCGATTATGCCTTCCGCCTGCGCGGCGAAGACCATGCCTGGACGCCGGAAAGCGTTTCGCGCCTCCAGCATGCGGTGCGCGGCAACAATCCGGCCGAGTACCAGCTGTTCGCGCAGGAGATCAACGACCAGAATGAGCGCCTGCTCACCCTGCGCGGCTTGATGGCGTTCAAGCCCGAAGGCGCGGGCGTGCCGCTGGACCAGGTCGAGCCCGCGGGCGAGATCGTCAAGCGTTTCTCCACCGGCGCGATGAGCTTCGGTTCGATCAGCCGCGAGGCGCACACCACGCTTGCGATTGCCATGAACCGCATCGGCGGCCGCTCCAACACCGGCGAAGGCGGCGAAGAGCCGGATCGCTTCGTGCCGATGGCCAATGGCGATTCGATGCGCTCCAAGATCAAGCAGGTGGCATCGGGCCGTTTCGGCGTCACCACCGAATATCTGGTCAATTCCGACGACATCCAGATCAAGATGGCCCAGGGCGCCAAGCCCGGCGAAGGCGGCCAGTTGCCCGGCCACAAGGTGGACAAGGCGATCGCGAAAGTCCGCCACTCCACCGCGGGCGTGGGCCTGATTTCGCCCCCGCCGCATCACGACATCTATTCCATCGAAGACCTGGCGCAGCTGATCCGCGACTTGAAGAGCGTCAACGCCAAGGCGCGCATCTCGGTCAAGCTGGTGTCGGAAGTGGGCGTAGGCACGGTGGCGGCGGGCGTCGCCAAATGCCGCGCCGATCACGTGACCATCTCCGGCTTTGAAGGCGGCACGGGCGCATCGCCACTCACCTCGCTCACCCATGCCGGTTCGCCCTGGGAAATCGGCCTGGCCGAAACCCAGCAGACTTTGGTGCTGAACGGACTTCGCGGCCGCATCGCCGTGCAGGCCGATGGTGGACTTCGCACCGGCCGTGACGTGGCGGTTGCCGCGCTGCTGGGTGCGGACGAGTTCGGTTTCGCCACCGCGCCTTTGATCGCGTCGGGTTGCATCATGATGCGCAAGTGCCATCTCAACACCTGCCCGGTGGGCGTGGCGACCCAGGATCCGGTGCTGCGCAAGCGCTTCACCGGCCAGCCTGAGCATGTGATCAACTACTTCTTCTTCGTGGCCGAAGAGCTGCGCGAGATCATGGCATCCTTGGGCTTCCGCACCGTGTCCGAAATGGTGGGCCGTGTGGACCGCTTGGACATGAAGAAGGCTGTGGCGCATTGGAAAGCCAAGGGCGTGGATCTGTCCAAGGTGCTGCACCAGCCGCAGAGAAAGCCCGGCGTCGCCATTCATCATTGCGAGCAACAAAATCACGGCCTTGAATCGGCGCTCGACCATGACCTGATCGCGGCGTCCTTGCCGTCCATCGAGCATGGCCAGCCGGTGCGGCTGGAACGCAGCATCCGCAATGTCGACCGCACCGTGGGTGCGATGTTGTCGGGTGAAGTCGCCAAGCGTCACGGTCATGCCGGCCTGCCGGAAGACACGATCTCGATCCGCTTCACCGGCACCGCCGGCCAGTCCTTCGGCGCCTTCCTGTCGCGGGGCGTGTCGCTCGAACTGGTAGGCGATTCCAACGACTATGTGGGCAAGGGCCTGTCGGGCGGGCGCATCGTGGTGCGCCAGCCGCGCAACATCCGCCGCGATCCCACGTCCAACATCATCGTGGGCAACAC
>JAFECO010000312.1 GCA_018242085.1 Pseudomonadota bacterium | reverse complement strand
TGCAGGCCGCTGCCGGCCCGGTCGCCAAAGGGCTTAGCCATGAAAGTGGCTTCGCAGCCATTGCGCGCCGCCACGCCTTTGACCAGGCGCTTGTACATCGCCGCTTCGTCGGCCGCCCGCAACGCATCGTCACGATGCTTCAACGTCAGTTCGAACTGGCCGGGCGCATATTCGGAAATCGCGCTCTCCAGCGGAATGCCCTGGATGTCGGCATCGGCCCAAAGGCCGTTCAGGAACGCGGCGAAATCCTCCAGCTCGCGCAAGCCATAGACACCATGCAGGCGCGGCCGCTCTCCGCCCTTGAGCGGCAGCGCCAGCTGCACGCCGCCATCGGCCAGCCGCACCGGATCGGTGAGATAAAATTCCAGTTCACAGGCCACCACCGGCACCAGCCCATCGGCGGCGAACCGGTCCATCACCCGCGACAGGACATGGCGCGGATCCAGATCGCTGGGCGTTCCGTCAAGCTCGTAAAGCGATGTGATGACTTGGGCGGCATGTCCGCCCAGCCAGGGCGCCAGCACCAAAGTCCCCGGCGCCGGCTTGGCGATGCGGTCCGCGTCTCCGTCTTCCCAGACCAGGCCGGTATCGGTGCAATCCTGTCCGGTGATGTCGCTGACCAGGATCGAGCCCGGCAGAAAGCGGCCCGTCTCATAGATCGGCATCACTTCATGACGCCGCAGCCGCTTGCCGCGCGGCACGCCGGACAGGGGCGTGAAGATCATTTCGACGAATTCGACCGCCGGATTGGCTTCCAGAAAGCGGCGCGCTTCGTCCGGGCTGGCGACGGCATTGGGTTTGGCAAGCAAGATCGTCACCTCAGCGTTATCGAGATGCTTTTGAGATCGGCATATTTGTGCATGGCGTGCAGCGAGCGGTCGCGGCCGAAGCCCGATTGCTTGAAGCCGCCGAACGGCATGGTGATGTCGCAGGCGTCCCAGCCATTGACCCAGACCAGGCCGGCGCGCAGCTTTTGCGCCGCGCGATGAGCCAGATTGAGATCGCCGGTCCAGATTCCGGCGGCCAGGCCATAATCGCTGTCGTTGGCCATCGCCAGTGCCTCTTCCGCGCTGTCGAACGCGATCACACCCAGGACCGGCCCGAACACTTCTTCCCGCGCCAGCCGGGATGTATTTCCGATATCGTCGAAGATGGTCGGCGCCACGTAAAATCCGCCCGTTTCCCTGTTGGCGCGATAACCGCCCAAGACCAGCCGTCCGCCATCCGCCTGCGCCACATCGATATAGCGCAGCACCGTGTTCATCTGGCCTTCGCTGACCATCGCGCCAAACCGGGTTGCGGGATCGAGCGGATCGCCCGCGCTGACGTCTTTCGCGATTTCCAGCACGCGCGACAGCAGCTTGTCTTTGACGCTCCGATGCACCAGGAGCCGCGAGGCGGCGGTGCAGACTTCGCCTTGATTGTAGAATACGCCCCAGAACGCGGCCTGCGCCGCCGCTTCAAAGTCCGGGCAGTCGGCGAACACGATTTGCGGCGACTTGCCGCCCAGTTCCAAACTGACGCGCTTCAGGTTGCTTTCACCCGAATAGATCATCAGCCGCCGCCCCACCGCGCCAGATCCGGTAAAGGCGACCATGTCTACATCCATGTGCCGGCCGATGGCCTGGCCCGCCGTCTCGCCCAGGCCCGGCACCACATTCAGCACCCCGTCCGGCAAGCCCGCTTCCAGCGCCAGCGCGCCCAGGCGCAACGCCGTCATGGGCGATTGTTCGGCCGGCTTCAGCACAACCGAATTGCCCATCGCCAGCGCCGGCGCCACTTTCCACATCGCCATGTGAAGCGGAAAATTCCACGGCACCACCGCACCGATGACGCCCAGCGGCTCATGTACGGCGAAGGAAAGCCGGTCCGGCGGCGTCGGTCCGACTTCGCCATAGATTTTGTCCAGCGCTTCGGCATACCAGCGCGCGCTCTGGATCGACAGCGGAATGTCCACATTGGCCGCATCGCGAATGGGCTTGCCGGTGTCCAGCGATTCCAGAAGCGCCAGTTCGTCGGCATGGCGCTCCATCAGGTCGGCCAGGCGATGCAGGATCTTCTTGCGGTCCGCCGGGGCCATCCCACGCCAGCGCCCGTCTTCGAACGCGCGCCGCGCGGCGGCGACCGCCAGATCCACGTCTTCTTGGCCTCCCGCGGCAGTACAATTCAGGATGTGCCCATTGCGGGGAGATATATTGTCGAATGTCGCGCCGGACAGGCTTTCCACCAGCCGCCCGCCGATCACCGCCAGATGCGGCAATTCGATTGCGGCGGCCCGCCGCTCCATTTCGCGCGCACTGAGATCCAGCAACATGCCTCTCACTAAACTGTGATCACTTATCCGCTGTCAAGTCCCTCTCCGTGATCCGGCCTTGCCTTGTCTCAATGCGCCGCCGGATCAAATGAAGCGCGATAAGCTTGTATTAAACCTATCAACCATGGCGGAATATTAGGGCCCGAAGCGCATTGACGCCAATGCGGGAAAGCAGTATTAAAACTGTGATCACTATTCAAATTGGGCCGGCTCCGCGCGCCGGGCCTCAGATATCGCATGTCCGACGAAGCCCATTTCCATTTGGATGCCGTTCGCGCCCATCGGCGCTTCAAAGGCGGCCCTCCCCGGCCGACGGCATGTTCCATGTCAAGGCGCGGTACCGGTGAGCAATATTGCCTGACACTCCTGACACCATTGAAAAGGAAATCATGATGCGGATCGGCGTCCCCAAAGAGATCAAGACATTGGAGTTTCGGGTGGGGCTGGTGCCGCCGGTGGTGCACCAGCTTACGGAGTATGGCCACCAGGTGTTTGT
>JAFECO010000311.1 GCA_018242085.1 Pseudomonadota bacterium | reverse complement strand
CGCCATGATCGCGGCCTGGCCGGTGTTGAGCACGGACAGGGAAATCTGGGACTGGATCGAGGCCCTGGAGAATTTCTCCATCGAAACGTCATAGCGTTTGGTCTCATGAACCTCATTGTTGAAATATTTGACGGTCTCGAAATTCAGGAGACTGTCCACCGCCTTGGTGTTGGCGTCAGTATCCGACTGGTTCATCTCCCGCCGGTATTGGATGCGCCAGCGGGTGATCCAGAAGGTGAACCAGACATAGGCGATCACCATCACGATGGTGGAAATCGCCACCCAGACATTGAGGTCGATCAGAAGGATCGCGCTGTAGAAGCCCAAGAGCAGGATGGTGGGAAAGATGCTGAACAGGGCGAAGGACAAAAGCGTGTCGATGCCCTTGATGCCGCGCTCGATCACCCGCGACAGGCCGCCGGTCTTGCGTTCCAGGTGAAAGCGCAGCGAGAGCGTATGGACATGGGCGAAAGTCTCCACCGCCACTTCCCGCATGGCGTGATACTGGACCTTGGCGAAGATGCCGTCGCGCAACTGCGCGAAGGCCTGCATCATGATGCGCGAAATCGCATAGGCCGCGATCAGCGACAGCACCGAGCCGATGGCGATATTGGCGGGGGTCGGCTTGAGCTGATCCACCGCCCAGCCGAAGATCAGGGGCGAGATGCTGGTGAAGCCGGTGGCCAGCACCAGGAACAGGATGGACACCAGAACCCGCACCCTGAGGTCCGGCCGGTTTTTCGGCCACAGATAGGGCATCAAGGTCCAAAGCGGCCGGAAAGATGGCGCGCCGTCCCCTTCTTCCACCGCCGACCGTGCCATTTACCGCCCCATATTGGCGCCACCGAAGGTGACGTAACCCGCGACAAGCGCGATCAGCGCGATCGCACTCAGAATCAAAAGCCAGCGCGGCACAAAAATCTCCGTAACAGGAATGTCATGCCAACCCCGGCAACGACACTTGGTGGTTGCCCCTTGCAAACGCAATAGGCTGGTCTTGGTTTAAGGCACGAACCTGTTTAGGAAGATGGCGCCCCCCACGCAACCCCAATGCGGACATGGATCCCAAGCAAAAACCTGCCATTTGCGTCTTTTGCGGCTCGTCCTATGGCGACGATCCGGCCTTTCGCGACGCGGCGCGCGCGGTTGGCGCGGGCATTGCCAGTGCCGGCTGGTCGATGGTGTTCGGCGGCGGCGGCAACGGTTTGATGGGCGATGTTGCCAGATCGGCACAGGCCGGGGGCGCCGCGGTCCAGGGGATCATCCCCGCCTTCCTTCAGGCATTGGAGCCGCCGGTATCGCCGGAGGAAAAGCTGATCGTCACCCCGCATCTGCAGGAGCGCAAAACCCAGATGCTGCAAATGTCCGACGCCTTCATCGTGCTGCCGGGCGGGCTTGGCACCTTCGACGAATTCTTCGAGGTCGCGGTCGAAGCCCAGCTGGGCGTGCACGACAAGCCCATCGTGGTGGTGAATGTGAAAGGCTATTACAACGCCCTGGACGCCATGCTGCACGCCACGGTGAAAGCCGGCTTCGCGCGCGAGAAAATCCTCAAGCTCTATTACCTGGCCGACGGGCCGGAAGACGCGCTCAAGATCCTGGAGGGCCGCCTCAATGCCTGATCCGATCGCCTTCGACGATTTCCTGAAAGTCGATATCCGCGCCGGCACCATCATCGCCGCCGAAGCCTTTCCCGAAGCGCGCAAGCCGGCGATCAAGCTGACGATCGATTTCGGCGCCGAGATCGGCACCCGCCGCTCCTCCGCCCAGATCACGCGCCACTACACGCCCGAAGCCCTGGTGGGAAAACAGGTGGTGGCGGTGGTGAATTTTCCTCCGCGCCAGATCGGCCCCTTCATGTCGCAGGTGCTGACCTTGGGCGTGCCCGACGAAACCGGCGAAGTGGTGCTGCTGCATCCGTCGCTGCCCGTGCCCAATGGCGGGCGGATGTTCTGAATTTCCGACCGGCGGAACAAAAAAACGGCGCCTTTGAAGGGCGCCGTTTCTCCATTCTCAAATCGTGAACGATCAGCCTTAGGGCTGCGGGATATGGATGTGCGCGGCGGGCGTGCCGGCGCGCATCAGCCAGGGCGTGCCCTTTTCGGTCGGCTGGGTGGGAAGGCCGGTCGCCTCGGCGGTCATGTTGGGAACCAGGACCACCCACATGCCCTTGGCGCTGGCTTCGGTCTGGCCCATCAGCATGTACATGGCGGTGCCGGTCGGCGGCGGCTTCAGCTTGCCCGATGCCATCGCGGCCTGCGTATCGGCGGCCAGGGCCTTGGCGTCCTTGCCGCTGGCCCTTTCCTTGGCCTCGAAATCGCGCTGGGCGCGCAGGGCCGCGCCATAGCAATTCACCGAGAAGCTGGTGGTCTGACGGTTGGGCGTGCAGACGATGCCGTTATTGCCTTCGCGCAGGACGACCGGATCGCCCTTGGCGTCGTAACTCACCACCGTCGCGCCTGCGCGCAACGCTTCCGGGGCCGCCTTCACGGCCTGGGCGATCTGTTCGTCCTTGGACATGGTCTGCGCCATCGCGCCCGTTGCGCCCAGCAGCAGCGCCGCCGAAATCATCAATGCCTGTTTCATTTCCGAGCCTCCTTCTCGATTCGTTTTTATAATTGACCGATAATCATACTCCGTCCGCCGGATATCGGAAGGCGGAAAGGAGCGGTTCCACCGCCCTGTGAAAGAAATGTTTCCCGTAAAACAAAACACGGCGCCTTTTGGGGGGCGCCGTGTTTCGCGTGTCGCGGTCAAAAGACCGAAACGTCAACCGAAGTTTACATGGGCTTCGGCGGCGGCGGCGGCAT
>JAFECO010000310.1 GCA_018242085.1 Pseudomonadota bacterium | reverse complement strand
GTTTCCCGCGAGGACAGCTACCGGATGGTGCAGCGGAACGCGATGCGGGCCTGGAACGGGGAAGGCAATCTTCTGGACCTGCTCAAGGCCGATTCCGACGTGGCAAAGGCCCTGCCGGTGCCGCAACTGGAAGCGATGTTCGACCTGGGCTACCACCTGAAGCAGGTGGATGTTATCTTTGGGCGGGTTTTTGGCGCTTAACCTATTGAAATAGCGACAATTTACCGCCACCTGTGGACGGGAACCCGCTATGCGGACCTGCGGCCCCAGGAATCATTGCTCCGGGACCTCCGCGTCCCTAAATTCCCGTTACGCCTCATCTTCTGGCGTTGGTTAGTTAGACGCGCCTTTGGGCGCGGCAAGGACATTCCCCATGAAACGTCGGCGCGTCATTTACGAAGGCAAGGCCAAGATCCTTTATGAAGGAACCGAGCCGGGCACCGTCATCCAATATTTCAAGGACGACACCACGGCCTTCGACGCCCAGAAAAAAGCGGTGATCGAGGGCAAGGGCGTCCTCAACAACCGCATCAGCGAATATCTGATGACCCAGCTGGCGGGCATCGGCGTGCCCACCCATTTCGTGCGCCGCCTCAACATGCGCGAGCAGCTGATCAAGGAAGTCGAGATCATTCCCCTGGAAGTGGTGGTGCGCAATGTCGCCGCCGGCTCCATGTCCAAGCGGCTGGGGATCGAGGAAGGCACCGCCCTGCCCCGTTCCATCATCGAATATTATTACAAGAATGACAGCCTGCATGACCCGTGGGTGAGCGAAGAGCACATCACCGCGTTCGGCTGGGCCAGCCCGCAGGATCTGGACGACATCGTCAATCTCACCATCCGCATCAACGATTTCCTCTCCGGCCTCTTCCTGGGCGCGGGCATCAAACTGGTCGATTTCAAGCTGGAATTCGGCCGGCTGTGGGAAAACGATTACATGCGCATTGTCTTGGCCGACGAGATCAGCCCCGACAGCTGCCGTCTCTGGGACCTTCAGACCAACGAGAAGCTGGACAAGGACCGCTTCCGCCGCGATCTGGGCGGCGTGGTCGAAGCTTACAGCGAAGTCGCCAAGCGCCTCGGCATCATGCCGGAATCGGTGCAGGGCGAGAACAAGGGACCGGTACTGGTCAAGTAATTCAGTGCCCTCATGCTTCGACAAGCTCAGCATGAGGACTTCAAATTTTCTCCTCACCCTGAGCTTGTCGAAGGGTGAGGAGCGACCCGAAGGGGCGAAATGGTCCGGTGGACCATTTCGAGCGACGAACGCCGCGAGCCAAAAGCGAGCGGCAGGACGAGGAACGGTACGGACAGATATGAAAGCCCGTGTTTTTGTAACTCTGAAAAATGGCGTGCTGGACCCGCAGGGAAAAGCCATCGGCCACGCCCTCAACGGCCTGGGCTTCGGCTCGGTCGGCGATGTGCGCCAGGGCAAGGTGATCGATCTGGATATCAATGAGACCGACGCCGCCAAGGCCAAGGCTTCGCTCAAGGACATGTGTGAAAAGCTTCTGGCCAACACCGTGATCGAGAAATACGAAATCGAGATCCGATAGGCGTTTCCATGCTCAGGGCCGCGCGGCTCCTCATCGTTCCGGCCTTTCTGCTCACGGTCACAACGCCGTCTTTCGCGCAGATGACCACCGAACAGCTTCTGGCCCAGCCGCCGGAAAAACTGGCTGCGCTGAAGAGCGATCCGCATGTCGCCAAGGCGATGAAGTTTCTGGAGGTATCGGATTCCCGCGCCGATGTGTTGAAGAAGGCCGACAGCGTGCTGGATGTGGTGGTCATGTCCGAGCAGCGCGAACATCCCGGACAGAATGCCCTGTTCTGGAATGCCTTCCGCGACCGGGTGCGCGGCCAGGTTCAGGAAGAGATTGACGGCTTCATGCTGCTGTCCGCCCAGCTTTATGCCGAGCGTTTCACCGATGCCGAACTGGATCAGTTGATCAGCTTTTATTCCAGCGGCATCGGCGCCAAATATTTCAAGGAGCGCGCCGCCCTGGACCGTCAGGAGATCGACCTGGCCTCCGCCTGGAGCGATCAGGTGGCGCCCAAGGTTCTGGAAAAAGTGCGTGCGAACATGAATGCCGGCAAGGTTCGGCAAAGGTGATGGCCCGATGAAATCCGCCGTGATTGTCTTTCCCGCTTCCAATTGCGACCGCGACGCGGCCACCGCCCTGGAGGAAATGACCGGCCGCAAGACCGAAATGGTCTGGCACCAGGACAGCGCATTGCCGGATGTCGATCTGGTGGTGCTGCCGGGCGGCTTCTCGTACGGCGATTACCTGCGCTGCGGCGCCATGGCCAACCAGTCGGCGGTGATGAAGGCGGTCAAGGCCCATGCCGCCAGGGGCGGCGCGGTCTTGGGCATCTGCAACGGTTTTCAGGTGCTGACGGAATCGGGGCTCCTGCCGGGCGCCTTGATGCGCAATGCCGGCCTCAAATTCGTCTGCAAGCCCGTGACCTTGCGCGTTGAGGAGAGCCAATCGTCCTTCACCCGAAAATATGAAAAAGGCCAGACCGTCACGTTCCCCGTCGCGCATGGCGAAGGCAATTACTATGCCGATGACGAAACCTTGAACCGGTTGGAAGGCGAAGGCCGGGTGATGTTCCGCTATCAGGACAATCCCAACGGCTCGGCCCGCGACATCGCCGGCATCCTCAACGAAAAACGCAATGTGCTGGGCCTGATGCCCCACCCCGAACGCGTCGTCGACCCCGCCACCGGCGGCACCGACGGCCGCGCCCTGTTCCAGAGTTTGATCGAAGCGCTCTCATGACCATTACAAAAGAACAAATCCGCGAGCATGG